>NZ_KV821357.1:0-38674 GCF_001815635.1 Corynebacterium sp. HMSC075D04 | reverse complement strand
CAAGGGCCCACCATCAGCAAGCGTTACACCACACCAAGGGACGCAACCTTGAACGGTTGCAGAATCAACCGCGTATCGATTTAGCGATGCTCTTCTGTGCAACTCAAGGGCTTACTAAAGTGCATGTTGAATATTTCGTTAGCTAAGACTTCGTCAGATGTTTTGAGGATATGGTTCCGACGAAATGTACACATTCCAATCGCAATTACGATCCAGATCGTTAGAGCCATTAATGCTTGGGGCGACAGTCTGCTGGGCGCTCCGGGGAGAAAAAGGAGAACTAGAAAAGCAAGTGAAACAATGCATCCTGCGTCGCCCAAAAGCCTGGTCTTGGTGCTTGTTGGTTGGCGTTCATTCATACCAAAACTGAAACCTGTTTTACCAATTTTGCGTACGCACAAGGATGTGTAAAAGTATGCGACGGTAATTCCGATGCTAGCCATATCTACAATCCAGCTCAAAGCAGCACGACCGAACCACGGTGTAATAAGGCAAATGCACATTACTGTGTAGATCGACACTGTGGGTACTTGACGGTTACCATCTTGGCGGGAAAATACTTCAGGCAGGATCCGCGCACGTCCCATAGTCATCAGCGTGCGACTGCTTGCAGTAAAGAATCCATTGAGGCCAGTAACTATACCCGATGAAACAGCAACAATTAGAAGCAACATGCCGATTGGTCCGAAGGCGCCGGAAACCGCATCGGCAATAGCCCATGCTGAGTTTCTGTAGATTTCTAGGTCCGAAACTGTCAGAACTGCAGTTACCAAAATCATTGCGATGTAGATCATTGTTGCACTCATAATGCCTGTGACCAGAAGCTTTCGGGCCTTTTTGGGTGGGAATGAGAATTCACCAGCCAATTGGGGAATACTGTCGAATCCCACATAGGCCCAAGGGGCGATAGCCACGACCGAACCAGTAGCCACCAAAAGAGTTTGTCCATCTGGTAAAGCCTGTCGATAAAAAGCTTCGGAGAAATTGCAATGAGCTAGAGACCATACGACGAGAATTGCGACGGTAGATATCATCGCAGCAACCGCTATGAACTGAAAGCGGCCCGAAATGCTAGCACCATGATTAGCCATAACAGCGAAAGCGACGATAAAGGCTGAACAAACGAGAACGTCAGAAAGATACACATCCCATCCTGCAATAGAGTAGAGGCGCAGACCAGACTCCGAATAGGGATTTAAAGACCTAATAATTAGTGGCACTGCGGACGCATTTAGAGCAACAATCGAACTGTAGCCAAGGGCTAGTGACCAGCCCGCAATGGCGCCGCTAAGTCGTCCCCGAGCTGAAAGAGCATGAGCTACTGCACCTCCGCTTACGGGCAAACACTTAATCGCAACCCCGTAATTCAAACCTATTATGGTAATGATCGCGCCACCGATGGTGAACCCCAGACTGGCGCCAAGCCAACCACTCTGCTGGATCCAATCATATGGCAATACGAATGAGCCCCATCCGACAGCAGAGCCTACGGCCATTGAAAATATCCAGGACGGCTTATATAGGTTTGCTGATTGGTTTGGCTTTTTCATTAGGGTGCTCCACGGGGCTTGAAAATATTTGTGTTTTAAGGTTACTCGCAGGAGCGTTTAATGATTGCTTTTGGATTAAAGGGGCGTTCGTCCCACTCGAGACCTATCGAATCTGACTCAAGACCATGAATTCTTTGGCGAAAGTCTTGGAGGATTCTGAGTGTAACCATTTTTGGTCGCTCTTGAAGGACGTTCACCTTCTTGATGGAGTAGTGGGGGTTGGTCAATCTGGATCAGTCGATTTGCTGATGTTTGGGCTTGTGAGAGAGGGCGCTTGGTTGCTTGTTGGTCGCCACAGCGTTGTTAAACCATCATTCGTACATTTAGTTGTCCCTTTCAGTATTGCCCATTCTTCGGAAATTCATCTTTTGCTTGAGGTACGGCCAACACTACGGAGAGAATCGCTCTATGTGGAGGCAAGCAGTAGATGCGCCCGGCGATACTCCGAACCTGACACCCTTTTGGCCTTTGTCTGACGCTGAACGCCAAAACGCCCCGCATGCGGAGAGCGGGGCGTCTTGTTGCTCCTCCAACTGGGCTCGAACCAGTGACCCTTCGATTAACAGTCGAATGCTCTGCCAACTGAGCTATGGAGGAATATTTTGTTGTGTTGCTCATTGCTGTGCAACGAAAGATAACAATAGCGTGGATTGTTGAAGGTGCAAAATCGCCTGGTAAATATGGGTATTTGTGCGTTACTGTGGCGGTTATGATTATTCCTGTTGGTGGGGTTCGTCCCCACGCACTTGCTGGTGGCCTGATCGGGCTGGGCGTGGTGTTCATGCTCACGGCGCCGCGCTTTGAGGATTGGCGTGCGCTGACATTCTTGGGCCTGGCGCTGATTATCCCCTCGGTGGTGTGGCTTGTGGCGGACCGGTGGTTTCGCCGGCCGCGCGGGGTGGTGTGGTGGTTGCTCATCGCTGCGGCGGTTTCGCTTGGAGTGTGGGGAATTGCGCTATTTCCCGCGACATAAGCGGTGATGGTGAGTAAGGTGGGCGACATGAAGAAACCGATGCTTGCTCTCGGCGTCGCTGCCGCCGTATCCACCTCTGCTGTTGTTGCTCCGTATGCGTTAGCAGAAAGTAGCGCCTCGCAAGGCGATAGCGCTGTTACTCGGGAGGAAGGTACGGCGGGGGATGAGGGGTCGTCGTTAAGCAATGGCGCCATTGTGGGCATCTCGCTGGGTGTCCTGGCGGCCGTTGGTATTGGTGGGGCAGTTGCGGTGCAGCAGGGGTGGCTGGAACTGCCGGAGCCGCTGAACGCTCAGGTGCTTGGTGGGCTTGCAGCGATCGCGTCGGCGCTGTCGGTGCCTGCGCTTGCGCCGAAGCAGAATGCGAAGCCGGCGGGGAACTCGTGCTCGCCAAGCGCGTTTGACGCGGTTGTGCCGGAGTGGCCGGCAGGCTTCGGTACGACCGTGAACTTCTGCGACGGCAAGTGGGCCGTTGCGGGTGCGAAGGGGACGGACTGGATTCTGTTCTTTAAGAACACGGACGGCAAGTGGGCCAAGATTCCGGCTGATGGCATGAAGCGGACGGGTATGACGCAGGCGTGCTACAACGGCATCAAACTGCGCCAGCAGGGTGCGCCGGAGGCGTTCATGCGTGAGGTGCCGGTGTGTACGCCGGCGGAGATTGGGGTGTAGGGGTAGGTTCGCAATTTATCGCTCGTGTGCAACGTAGGAAAAACAGATTCAGTCTTTCCCATAAACGCAGAAGGTCAAAATGTACACATTTCATGTCGACGAAACA
This sequence comes from Corynebacterium sp. HMSC075D04, assembly GCF_001815635.1. Taxonomy (NCBI): domain Bacteria; kingdom Bacillati; phylum Actinomycetota; class Actinomycetes; order Mycobacteriales; family Corynebacteriaceae; genus Corynebacterium; species Corynebacterium sp. HMSC075D04. Next base: position 35,376 of record NZ_KV821357.1, on the reverse strand, counting down.
GGACGATCAGGCAACACAACCTTCTTTTACCTGGGAGGCTTGGTCGCTGATGAAGAGCAATTTATCGCGGGCACCAAGGGCGTTGCGGCAATTCGTGAAAAGTACGACTATGGAGACACAGACCTATTCAAATTTACGAGCAATAGTCGTCCAGACCATTTGACATTCGCAGAGTGGACGGCTTCGAAGTCAGAGGCTCTCGAACTGATAAACAAGCTCGGTATCAAATTATTGGTAACCATGGTTCACCATAAAATTGCTAACCCATTGAAGCGCAATGAGGGCGTGACCTGGAATATGGAAAACCTGTTCCGTCATTACGCCAAATCATTTCTGCGCGAAAATCCCGGGGCGGTTTGTCTAGACCGAATCGACGAGAATTGGGGGCACACGGAGCTAGAAAAAATTGCTCAGAGTCAGATTGAATATGGGGAGAAGTTGATTGGGATACCACAGATTATCCATTTCGCATTTACATCTGCGCGATTTTCCAAATTCAATTCGCTAGTGGATATCGCGTTGGGGTCGTTTCACCGGTGCTGTGAAAACGCATTTGACGGAGATGAGCAGAAAAGGAGCGATACTACAAGGAAGTTGATGAAACACCTCTACCCTTGTTTGGCGAAGGATCCAGTTAAGGGCGTGACTAAGGGCTATGGATTATATCCCCAGCCACTAAATGTTGGTCCAGCCTATATCGGCGATTATGAAAAAGTTTATGATTATCTTAAGACTCACCTCCCAGACGCCAGGCACGACTAGCAACGCGATTAGCTAAGTTTCGTATTTTGAGGGTCGCTCGGTGTTCGTTAGTCCATTGTCGCGCCGCGCGCCGTCTGTAGCCGCTGTTTTGGCACTTCAGTGCGAGTTTGCAAGCTAGATTTGAAGCAGTTCTAGAGCAGCTGTTCCCGCAACGATCGAGACGAAAATTGCTGTTAACCATACCGCTCGGAAGGAATGCGGTTTAGCGCGACATCTACACCCATAATGCGGAGAGCCCTAGCTTGGCTCATTAAGTTCAATTTGCTGAAAAAGGGCAGCCAACGATTGTCAAGGTACGAATTTGTCGGGACAATTGCATAAGTCACTTGGAACCCATTTGCTCTGATCCGCCCATCACTTTCGGCCATAAGACTTAACCATGGCGAAGGGTCGGAGTCCGCGACCGCCGCTTTAATCTTGTTTTGTAGATTCCTTCTGAAGTCCTTATCGCCAATCAAGGTCGACATTGAAACCAGCCCTTGAGCGAAAAGGTGGCTAAGTGAGGATGAGTGACTCTTTCTCTTGACGTGGATTAGTTCCCCTGTTTTCGAGAGCACGTCACAGAGCTCTACGGTTCCTGATTCGCCCGGAACTGAAGCCGTTTTACGGTCCAATAAGAGCAGGTCAGCGGAAGTGGCAGCGAGCCTCGTGTTGTAATCTTGTTCAGTTTCTCCGTTTAAGTGTTTCGGCATTTCTACCGATGAGGTCGGTAAAGAATCTATGAAAGTGTTTACCTCCGAGACCAAGGATTTGTGAATTTGAAACCAGGACCCTTCGATAAGCGCATAAAGGTGGTCATCTAAATCTTGCTCGCTTACCAGGCATCGGTAGAACGACCATCGATAGTCGGGTTCATCATTTCGTGCAAAAACAACTCCGACTCGTCTGCGTTTGAGTTTTTCGATTGTTAGATCGTCGATGTCATTTTCCATCGCGTTAAGAACGTCGTTCAAATCCAGTTCTTCGAAGTCTTCGGACTTCGTGCCTTGGACCTTAAAGGAGTCGATGTCCTGCCAATCCACGTTCTCGGGCAAGGCCAAATGGCTCCTTCGGGTCTGCTGGTTTTTGAGATCTTCAAGGAGCATCTGATCGAGGGATTTGATAAGGTTTCGGTTCTTGACAATTCGCAGGTTGTCGATCCACCCAAACTCCGTTTTGTAGTTCTCGCGTTCGAAGAGAGCCTTGAGGTTAGCGCAAAAGTCGGGGAGCTCGTTAGCCTGGATCTCCTTATTGATAGTTAAGGAGTCGGCGCCGGTCACCCTATTGGCAAAATCAGGATCCATAGGGGTGCCTGTTGCTTGGCGAAGGATATCGCTGTACGTGTCGAGGCTGAAGTTAGATAGATCGGACTGACTGCTTAGACTAATCGTGCTAGAGATGACCATGTCTTCGTAGTTCTTCTTATCTAAACTTCTGAGTTTTTTGGGATCGACGGAGTTGAGGGCAACCTTCAATCCGAAATTTGGTTCGATCTTGTCGAGATTCAAAATGCCCCGACCGTAGCCAAATGGGATGGCAAAAATTCGATCTGAGGCTTCAATCGCAAGAACTGCCGAAGCAGAACGGGTCGCGATAGAGGGTAGTTCTGATCCAGCGATAGGCGCAATGAAACCGACCCATTTCGGTTTCTTTTGCCTTGGCGTCTGAATAAAGCAAATAGAGTTATCGAGGCGGATTTCGTCTATTTGCTCGAAGTTCTTCTCTTTAACCTTCTCTGAGTCGATGGCCGTTTCCAGAGTTGTTCCCGATTGAAACATGTACACCGTTAACCGCATCATGTACTGAATTATATTTGGTGGCTGTTACCGTAATCGGCAAACTGTTACACAAATTTGTGAGAGGGTTCGTCGCCAATGTATAGGCGCTCGTCGGTAAGCGAAAAGACGCTGAAAGGAATTTCTACCGCCTTTTCGTGTGGTGTAGGTGCCAGACTAGCCCCGTAGTCCGTCTTGGCCGGGCCGAGCCTGGTGCCGAGAAAGCGGCGGACTCTGAAGAAGGTGGATCAGCCGACCAGAATGGACAAAATGCAACGGGCGAGCAGTTAAGCCTTGATTATTCGGAGGTTCGGCCGGTGTGAAGACAGGGAGGGGCGGGAGCTGGGATGCGTGGGCTCTGGGCTAGGAATGGCGCTTGCTGCTGCGTTCAGGGTGAGAAAATGCAGATCTTGTACCGGGATGTGAGTAGCGTCGGCGATGCTGCGCGCGGACTGGCCACCTTCCGGGCTAAAAACGAAGTCGAAGACCCGCGATCTTTCGTACTGTAAATCGCTTCCAGGCTCGCTGGTCCGGAACCCACGGCTGGAAAGTGTCCCAAGGTACTGGCGAAATTGACGGTCGCTGAGCTTGCCGGCATTGAAAACTGCCATGACCGCAGCCATTGCGGATACTTTTAGTTTTGTTTTGAGCCGGAGGATGTCGTCAAGACTTGGGTGCAGTCGAAGGTTTGCGTGAATCACGTCGACCGGGATGAGAAGTTCTGTAGCGAATTTGTTTGCTTCGTCCTCTCGATCGGTAGTGGAATCCGGATCGCTCTTACTGTGAAGGAGTAGGTGGCCGAGCTCGTGCGCGAGGTCGAACCGGGTTTCTTCCGGGGTTCTTCTGCGCGCCAGGAAGATAAACGGTTGATCGTCCTCCCATATAGAGAACGCGTCGACAGCAAAGGCGGCGGGAGGTAAACCGAATACCGCGACCCCCTTCGATTCGGCAAGTTGGACAGAGTTTGGAATGGGCGAATCTCCCAACGCCCAAATGGATCGGACGTAGCGAGCGGCTTCAGCAGGGGCCATGCCAGTGAGATCCGGGATGTCAGGGGAGGGGTAATTGAAATGGGACCGGAGCCACTTCAGCAAAATTTTCGCGTTAACCCCAGAAGAGATTGCCGCAAGTTTCTGCTGCTGCGTCGCGCGACTACCCGCACGGAAGAGGGTGTGTTCCAAGGATGGAATGTCAACTTCGTCAGCGGTAAAGAAAGCGGGAGGAAAATCTAAAGTAGAGACAAGGTCCTCAAGTAGGGACGCGAATCTCGAGGCAGGTGGACCATCGGCTTCCCATTTCGAAAGGGTCGATGGCGATACCCCGATACGATTTGCCAGATCGGCCTTTGTCAGCCCCCTTCTTAACCGGGCGACTTGGAGGCGCGATGGGGAAATGCGCTGACTGTTAGCGCCCCGCTGCTCGGGAGATACTGAAGTCAATTCCATCGTCTTCGCTGCTAAATAGGTCAGGCTGCACGTTGGCGGAATCCTACGCGCGCTTGAAGCCTTCCCAAAACGCTTGCCACACCGTCGTTGGGCGCGAACGCATCTCCTCGTCGAGTGCTTCGCGTACCGCCTGTCGAGGGTCGTTACGGCGTTGCTGATTAGACGAGTCGGAACGAACCTCGGTCATCTTTCCGCGGGTTTGAGAGACGTTCGGGCGATCGCCTGTATTCCTCTGGACACGTTTATTCGGTGCAGTAGGGTTTTTCACTGAGCTCATTGCTTCCTCCCCTCGAATGCAGTGTAGGTGAACGCGTATTGCAATGCGTCTCATGGCTATTGGTGGACGCCGCAAGCAGGGCGTCAGTTCGTGAGATGGCATGGACGCAAAATGCCCCATCTCGTTTGAGATGGGGCACAACGCTTGATTGGGGGTTACTTCACCGTCGGGGTCAGCACCGCCAGGCCGTTCGGGGCGACCTTCTGTTTGTCATCCGTCTTATCCACGGCATACATCTTGACGTGAATGCGACCGCCACCACGGATATCGGCGTTTCGGGTCTTGGACTCGCCAGGCTTCACTGTCACGCGGTCGCGAAGGCCGCCATTCAGATAAACCTCGATCACTCCAACACCGTCCGAGTTCGGGATGTTCGAGGCCCATGCCGCGGTGTAATTCAGCGTGGAGTATTTCTTGTCCACGTCGAAGTACCCGTCGGATTCGTAATAGTTACTCGTGGAGATCAAGGACTTCGGGTACTCCTGGCCGTTGAACGTCACACCAACCCCAGACTGCATTCTGTAAAAGCGGTCGCGGTGGGTGTGGAGGTACTTGGCGTCGGCGAACTCCGGCTTCGAGTAGTTACCCGGGTTCGGGCTTGCGGTCACGCCAGGACGGTCGGACGGCTTCTGGCCACCGATGTTGCCATCACCTTTGATTAGGCCGACGATGACAGCGATTGCAGAGATCACAGCGACGATAGAGCCGATGATCTGCGGCAGCAGGTTTTGGAAGTCGCGGAGCAGGCGCTCCATGTCCTTCATGTTGTTTGGCACGAGAACTCCTTCACAGGAAGTGTCGGGAATGTTGACAACTGGATTTAAACACGTTTGCAGGAAACGTGCGGGGGAATGACAAAAACAAAAGCGCTGCCAGGAAACGCGAAGCAGTCTAGGTTTATTCGCATGAAGAAGAATCTTCTCGTACCGGGTGCCGCAGCCGCCTTGCTGTGCAGCACCGTTGCCGTCCCAGCTGCATCCGCACAGCAAACTATTGATCCGCAAGCGGTGCGTGACCTCATCGCCGTGGCTAGCGCAATCAGCGAGCAGACAGACGCCAGCTCGACTGGCACCGGTGCTGGTACCAACGCGGAACTTAGCCCGCTGGCGATTGCCGCGATCGTGATTGGCTCGCTCGCCGCTGTTGGCGCGGGTAGCGTGTTCGCTATTCAGCAGGGCTGGGTGCAGCTTCCACCAGATTTGGCTCGTGCTGCTCGCGAGTTGGGCGTTCCGGTGCCGGCCCCAGCCTCGGCCCGTGGCAACTGTTCGCCGCAAGCTTTTGATGCTGTTGTGCCGGGGTGGCCGAAAATCTTTGGCACCTCCGTTTCCTACTGCGACGGCAAGTGGGCGGTTGCAGGCGCAAACGGAACTGACTGGACTGAGTCCTTCAAGTTTGTCAACGGCAAGTGGACTCGTATCAAGCCGGACGGCACGACCTTCACGGGCATGACTCAGGGGTGCTACAACGGCATCAAGTTGCGCCAGCAGGGCGCTCCGGAAGCGTTTATGCGTCGGGTCACGGTCTGCAAGCCGTCGGAGATTGGCCGGTAGGGGGCGTCGTAAAGTAATAAGCGCTGGCGGATCGTGGAACATGAGGAAGATGAACACATTCAAGAAACTGGTCGCCACTGTTGCTGTCGCAAGTGCGGTGGGGGCGACGCTGACAGCGTGCGGTAGCCAGAACACGCTTGTCGAAGCAGCAGACCAGGTGCGAAAGAAGGCGCACTGCGAGGCCGTTGAGTCGTTTAGCGATTGGGATGACGGGGAATTCAAGTTTCTCCGCGGCGAGCGGTACTTCCAAGAGGTCAGGGACCAAACGTGGGCGATGTATATCACCGCCTCAGAGGAGGACAAAGAAAAGCTCAATCCTGGTCCCAAAAGGTTCGGGATTCGCCAATCGGTCATGCGTATGTGGAACTGATTGACTACGCGGACAACAACCGTTGCGACACGGTGTACTACCGGTAGGTGCTCGTCGCAAAGCAAAAGCGCTGGGCATAACACCCAGCGCTTAATGTCGTGCGGTACTGACTATACCTCGTAGCCCATCGGGGAGCCGGGGCCGAGCGGGATGCCGGCGAAGTACCAGATCATGAAGAAGATGAACCAGCCCGCAAGCATGCACAGCGAGTACGGCAGGGCGAGCGACATGAGGGTGCCCACGCCGGCCTTCTTGTAGTACTTCTGCAGGAATGTCAGGGCGAGGGCGAAGTAGGGCGACATTGGGGTGATGATGTTCGACGGGGAGTCACCGATACGGAACAGCATCTGGGTGACCTCGGGGGAGACGTTGACGTACATCATCATCGGCACCACCACCGGCGCCATCAGCGCCCACTGGGCAGAGCCGGAGGTGATGAACAGGTTGATCAGCGCCACCATGATCACAAACGCGAGGAACAGCACCGCGTTCGGCAGATGCCACGCTTGCAGCAGCTCCGCGCCCTTGATCGCGGTCCAGGGGCCCAGGTTGGACCACTGGAAGTACGCCAGGAACTGGGCGACGGCGAAGAACAGCACCAAGATCGGCAGCATGGACTCCAGACCCTTGGCCATAAACTTCGGCAGGTCCGCGGCTTCCTTGATGGTGCCTACGATCAGGCCGTAGACCAGGCCGGTGACAAAGAAGATCAGGGTGATCGGCACGGCAATCGCGCGGATCAAGGGCGATTCCATGAAGCCCTCCTCCGGACGTGCGAACGGGGAGGCCGGGACCAGCAGCAGGACGAAGTAGGCGACGAGTGCGAGCACCAGCGTCACGCCGGCCCACGCGAGGCCCTTGCGCTCCAGTGGGGTGAGTGAGAGGTCATCGTCGTCGGTCAGGTGGGAATCGTCCGGCTGGGCGGAGTCGTTGATTTGGAGTTCGTCTTCGTCGATGTGGTCGTCGTCGATAAGCGCTTGCGCCTTCTTCTCCACATAAAACTCGGTCACCGCAGTGATCACCAGCGCCAGCACAATGGCGGACGGGATGACGAAGAAGATGTTGGCAAGAGGGGAGACCTCATAGTTGGCGTCGACAAGTTGTGCCGCCGAGGTGGAAATGCCGGCGAGCAGCAGGTCCGTAATGTTCAGGATCAGCGAGGAGTTAAAGCCTGCCGACGACGCCGCGAACGCCACCATCGCACCCACCACCGGCGAGCGCCCAACCGCATGAAAGGCCATCGCGCCCAGCGGAATGATGATCACGTAAATCGCATCAGAGGCGATCGAACCGGTCACGCCGGCAAGCGCGACCATGAACGTCAGCATCTTGCCGCTGACCTTGTCCACCATCGCGCGCACCATCGCCGCCAGCAGACCCGTCTGCTCCGCCACGGCGACACCAAGCATCACCGCCAGGATCACACCCAGTGGCGGGAACGCGATGAAGTTCTCCACTGCATCCGTGACCATGCGCGAGATGTTCTCGCCGGTCAGCAGGCTTTCTACATGGATCTCCTCGCCCGATGCCGGGTCGATGGCGGACAAGCCCGCCTTGCTGGCAATCCATGAGGACACGACGACAACGCCGCTCAAAATGACAAACAGCCAGAACGGGTCCGGCAGCTTGTTGCCTATTCGCTCGATCCAGCCGAGGAAGCCGGTCATGCCGTCTTGTTGGTTCTGGTTCTGGTTCTGTTTGTCTTGTTTTTGTTCGCGCTGCTTGTCGGCGCGGGTTTCGTCGATACGCGTGGAACCGGTCATCGTAATCTCTTCCGTGCGGTGGCCAGATACATCCTTCAGCCGCGTACGCCCAAAGGTTCCAACGAGTGTACAAACCATCCGAATATGGGGTGCAATTAAGATCACCAGATGTGAGTACCGCCCAAGAATTACACCTCGCGCCGCGCCAGCCACGCCGCAGTGGCGTCGTTGTGACCTCCGTCATTACCTCAGTCATCGCCGTGTTGGCCGTGGCAGGGTTGCTGCTTGTCATGCTGCGCCCAGCCGTAATCGGGATGGGGGAGACGCGGGTGGACTCCACCACCATCGGGGCGTCGTTCGAAGACATCGCCGAACTCTCCGTGGAGGAATACGTCTTCTCCGACGTGGGCAAGTTCGACCAGAAAGGCCTCGAGGTTCTCGGGCTGCGCGTGCCGTTTACCGGCCGCAACTTCCTGGTAACTTACGACGGCCGCGTCACCGCCGGCATCCGTGACACATCCGCCATCGACGTTTCGGTCGGCTCTTCGTCGATTGATGTCGTGTTGCCGTCCGTGGAAGTACTCAGCGCCCACATCAACGCCGACAGCGTGCAGGTCTACGACCAGTCCATGAACCCTATCAACCAAATTCGTGTCGACGACGTCACCACCTTCATCGCCGGCCAAGAGGACACCGCGCGCGACAAGGCCGTGTCGCAGGGCTTGTTGGACCGCGCGCGGGAGCGCACCGAACACCTCGTACGCAGCCACATCGCCGCACTCGTGCAGGGCACCGAGCAGGAGGATTTTGACGTCCGCATTTCCTGGGCGCAGTAGCCGGAATTGGTCTAGGGTTTCTGGCTATGCGTAAGTCTTTGGTGTCTGTGGCGGTTTGCTCGCTGGTTGCTGTTTCTGCTGCGTCGGTTCCTGTTGCTGGTGCGGCGACGGGCACGCCTGGTGCTGGTTCCGGCTCCGCCCAGTGCTTCATCGAGTACAACGCCGACCAGGTCCCGGCGCTGGCCGCGGGCGTACTTGGCGACGACCTCATCTTCTACAACGGCTCCCGCGCCGACGCACTTGCCCTGTGGGAGAAGAAGCAGACCGAGCTGCGCGCCGGCATCGGCGAGAACGGCTGGGGCACACTCACTCAAATCGACGACGCCAAACTTTGGGAACCCGGCGTCACCCACACCTCAAGCGCACTAGTCCTCGATGACCTGAAGCACTCCTCGCGGGGTTTGACCGTCACCGCCGACAGCCCGTTTAGTCATTCCGAGGCCGCCTACCTTGCCAACGCCGCCTCGTACACCGCCCAGCGATACGCGGATTGCGGCAAGGATGTGAATAGGGTCGTGCCGGTGGCGCCGTCGTCGATAAGCATGGCCCTCGCCCCGGACCACATCGCTCTGATTGTCGTGGCGCTGCTCGGTGTATTCGGTGCTGTGGGCGCCGGCGCGGCGGGCCTCATCCCGGGATTGACGCTGCCTGCGCTGCCGTTTTAGGTTGTTGCCCGAAGGGGTTGACAGACGAACCCAAAACGGTATACTCGCTTACATAGTTCCCCGCTATCTACGGATTGGCGGGGTTTTTAAATTCCGGGGGGGATCAGATGATTAACGCGTTACCGTCGCTCATGCCAAAGCGGAGGGGGAGCAGCACTTTAAATGCTGTCGTACTTATCGACTATCAGAATGTGCACATCACAGGCTGGGAAGTCTTTTCACGCGATGCTGGCGTCGGGCTTCATGAAGCGTTGCTCGACCCAGCAGCCTTTGCCAAGAGACTTATTGCAGCTCGAAACGCGGCCAACTCCGCTACGCCCCCTGCGACACTCGATTCGGTGAAAGTCTTTCGAGGTTTACCAAGTTCGATTCATGATCCCGATGCCTATCGGCGAAACCAGGATCAGAAACGGAATTGGGAATCGGATGGAGTCGAGGTGACCCTACGTCCGCTCAAATATCGGTACCAGCGCGATGGCCGAGGTAAGCCGATCATGGATGTCAATGGAAAGAAGACGTTGGCGGGACCACCTGAAGAGAAAGGTGTCGATCTGATGGTGGGACTCGCTACATTGCTAGCTGCGCAGCATCCGGACATTGATCTAGTAGTTTTGGCGTCGCACGATAGTGACATGGGTCCGGTCGTAGATACCGTGCACGATTTGCACGTAATCGACCCAAAGACAGTCGCGCGGATTGAAACAGCCAGTTGGTTCGTTCCCCGCAACGACTCTGATCCTGGATTTCAGTCGAAGATCCAGCCGGGCTTTGATGCGCAGAAGAAACGTCGGCATGTGTGGAACACGCGGATGGGGGAAGTCGACCACACCGCGAGTCTGGATGTCCGGCTATATCGATGACCCGCCACGTAGGGTGGGGCCATGCAGCTCGAGAAGTTTTTCCAGGATTGGCCGGTTGACAATGTGGCGGGCGCGCTCGTCGGTAGGCAAGAGGCGTCGTTCGGCGACACCGCGCGCGTCTTCGAACTGGCCAGCGTGACCAAACTCCTCTCCGCGTACGCTGTGCTCCTCGCGGTTGAGGAAGGAGCTTTTTCGCTTGACGACGACGCCCGCCCCGAAAACGCCACCATCCGCCACCTCCTCTCGCATGCCGCTGGCGTCGGTTTCGACTCCCGCGAACCGCAAAAGGCGCCGGGGGAGCGTCGCATCTATTCGTCCGCCGGTTACGAAATCCTCGCCGACATCGTCGAGGAAACCACCGGCATCACGTTTGCCGACTACGCCCGCGAAGGCATTTTCGAACCCCTCGGGATGGACTCGACCGAGATCTACGGCTCGGCGGGCCACGGCGGGCGCTCCACCGTCGCGGACCTGTCGCGCTTCGCCGCCGAACTACTCGAGCCTCGGTTGCTTGACCCGTCGACGGTGCGCGAGGCGTTTACGAATCAGTTCGGCGACCTGCGCGGCGTCGTCCCCGGTTATGGCATGCAAAAGCCCTGCCCGTGGGGCCTCGGTTTTGAGATCAAGGGTGAGAAATCCCCGCACTGGACCGGCGACGGCATGCCCGCCGACACCGTCGGCCACTTCGGCATGGCCGGCACCTACCTATGGGTCGCCGGCGACCAGGCCTGCGTCGTGCTCACGGACCGCGACTTCGGCGACTGGGCCAAACCCCTCTGGCAGGAAACCAACACGGCGCTCTGGGACGCGCTGTCCTAGGGCGCCTGCGCGCGTGCGGCGCGGCGGATTTGTTCATATGCAGGGCTCGATATGCGTAACTGCAGGTGAGGGCGTTTTCGGAAAAATCGAGCGATTTGAGCCGAAACGCTGTGACCAGGGATTACGCATATCGAGCCCTGCATATGAACGGAAAGACGCTGCTTGAGGGGCGCTCGCAATGCTCGGCGACGCACCGGAACCGAGGCGGGCGGTGCGCGGAGGGCTGTTTTACACTGCACGCATGACTATGACGAACACCTCGCTACCAGCAGCGGGGCAGAAGCTTCCGACCAATCAGGTCGTGCCCCTGATGACAGCGCTGCTGGTGGCTGTCTTCGCATTCCAACTCAACGCGTCCATGCTGTCGCCGGCGCTGGCGACCATGGAGGTCGAACTTGACGCGACCACCGCGCAGATCGGCATGACGCAGACGGCGTTCTTCACCGCCGCGGCTGTGTTTGCGCTGTTTATGCCGCGTTGGGGTGACTTGATTGGGCGTCGCAAGGTGTTGGTGACCATGATGGCGGTCACGGTGATCGGCTCGGTCGTGGCGGCGCTGGCTACGAACGTGACCATGCTGTTCATCGGCCGTGTCATCCAGGGCGTGTCCGGGCCGACGGTGGCGCTGACCTCCGTCATGCTGCGCCAGGCTGTGCGTGAGGAGAAGCAGTTCGCGTTCCTGGTGGGCATTCTGACCTCGGTCAACGGCGGTATCGCGGGTGTGGACGCGCTGCTGGGCGGCTGGCTTACCGACGCCTTCGGCTTCCGCTCCCTCTTCTGGGTCATCGGCGCCTCCGCCCTCATCGCCGTGTTCGCCGTGCAGTTCGGTGTGCCGGAGACCAAGTCGAATGAGTTGCAGCCGATGGACTGGAAGGGCGTTGTCGGCCTGGTTATCGGTGCCGCCGCAATCCTGACCGCGCTGAACATGGCCGGCGAGCTCGCCGCCGCCAACTGGGTCATGGTCATCATCCTGCTGGCCATCGGCGCGGCGTCGCTGGTGTGGTTCTGGCGCACCGAGAAGTCCACCCCGCACCCGCTGATGTCCACCGAACTGCTCACCCAGCGCCGCACCTGGGCGCTGCTGCTCACCACCACCCTCACCATGACTGGTGTGTTCGCCGTCATGAACGGCCTCGTGCCCAACCTCGCGCAGGACGCTGAGGCCGGCCCGGGCATGTCCGCCGGTGTCGTGTCCTGGTGGACGCTTACCCCGTACGCGCTCGCCGGCCTGGTCATGGGCCCCATTGCCGGCTGGCTTGCCGGCCGCGTGGGCTACAAGATCATCCTGCAGATCGGTATCGCGGGTGCGGCGTTGTCGGTGCTGTTCGGTGTGGTAGTCGTCGGCAATGCGACGCCCGCGCTGCTGCTGGCCATGTCGATCCTCGCCGGCATCACCTACGCCGGCATGGGCAACATCATGCTCGGCTCGCTTGGCGTCGTGCTTGCGCCGAAGCACAACCAGGGCTACCTGCCGGGGCTGAACGGCGGCGCGTTCAACCTGGGCGCGGGCCTGTCGTTCACGATCATCTTCGCCGTGTTCACTGCCACCAACGGTAGCTACCGCGCAGGCATGATCGCCGGCGCAATCCTGCTCGGCTGCGCATTCGCAGCGTCGTTCCTGATCCCGAAGCCGGAGACCATCCCGGACACGCTCGCCGCCGAGGACGTGGCTGCCCGTGCGTAAGATCATCATCGACTGCGACCCTGGCCACGATGACGCCGTCGCCATCCTGCTCGCGCTTGGCAATCCAGACATTGAGCTCCTTGGCTTAACGACGATCGGCGGCAACCACACCATCGATAAAGTCACCCACAACGCACTCCAGGTGCTGACCATCGCCGGGGCCACCAACGTGCCCGTCTATCGGGGTGCGACGCGACCACTCATCAACGAGGTCGTCACCGCCGAGGACATCCACGGCGATACCGGCATGGAAATCCACGGCTACGACCTGCCCGAACCAGAGGTTGGGGTGGAGGATGAGCATGCGGTGCGGTGGATCGTCGATACGCTGATGCGCGAAGAACCCGGCACCGTGACGCTGGTGCCGACCGGGCCGCTGACCAACATCGCGCTGGCCGTGCGCATGGAGCCGCGGATCGTCTCGCGCGTGCGCGAAGTCGTGCTCATGGGCGGGGCGTACGGCACCGGCAACTGGACCGCGTCTGCCGAGTTCAACACGTGGGTGGACCCCGAGGCCGCCGCGATCGTCTTCGGCGAGGACTGGCCGGTGGTCATGGTTGGCCTGGACCTCACTCACCAGGCGCTGGCGACGCCGGAGGTGGAGTCGCGCTTCGCTGCGCTGGGCACCTCCGTCGGCGACTTCTGCGTCGGACTCATCGACGCCTTCCGCCGCAACTACAAAGACGCCCAAGGCTTCGACAACCCACCAGTTCACGACCCCTGCGCCGTCGCCTACGTCATCGACCCCTCCGTCGTCGAAACCGTGGCCGTGCCCCTGTCCGTGGAGCTGTCGGGTGCGCTGACTCGCGGGCGGACCGTGGCGGACTTCCGGGTGCTCGACCCGTCCGACTGCAACACGTCCGTGGCCACGCGCCTGGACGTGGAGCGCTTCTGGGACCTCGTCGTCGACGCAGTCCAGCGCCTGGGGTAGGGGCGGGGCGCTTCGGGCGCAGGCCTGCCCCGTCTTCTCGGCCAAACGGCACATTTCGCTGATTTTGGGCGAGATGCGCGGTGTTGGATGTGCCGTTTAGCTTTGCGACGCCACCTTCCCGACCCCACCCAACACATGGTGAGAACGTAACGGTGAGGACGGCAAAATATCGGCATCTTCACCGTTGTATTCTCACCATGTGTGTGTCCGAGCGTGTCTGGCGGTACCGGCAACCACGCCAAACCGGCGACACCTACGCACACGTCCCACACCGTCATCACCGGCGCCCGGGACCGAACGCCGGGAATTACAGGAGTAAACCACTACGATGACGCGCATGTACTTCGACAACGTGTTCACCGCCGTGGGGTTCTCGTTTGCCTTGATGGACCTTATTGGGGTGTTTTTGAATGCGCTGATGGGTGGGCTCGTCGCTAGGCGGTTGCGCTTTGACGCCGTCGGTTTCATGCTGATTTCCATCATTTCGGGCATGGCGGGCGGCATGATCCGCGACGCCCTGATCGGTGCCACGCCCGCGTCGGCGTTGCAAAACCCCTGGTACATCGGCACGGCGTTGGTGGGGTCGCTGTTTGCGTTTCTGATCCCGCTGTCGGGGCTGACGTGGGAGTTGTTCCGTTTCCACGGCGACATGATCATCGTTGGCGTGTGGGCGGTGACGGGCACGGTGACGGCGATGCGTGCCGACATCACGTGGTTCGGCTGCATCCTCATGGGTGTGCTCACGGCGACGGGCGGCATGGTGATTCGCGAGATGATGATCGGCCAGATCCCGTCCATACTTATCGACCGCCAGTGGTACGTCGTGCCGGCGATTGTGGCGTCGATTAGCGTGCAACTGTTTTACGACCTGGGGTTGGAGTCCGTGGGCCTCGCGGTGTCCGCTCTGATTGGTTTCGGCCTCGGCGTGGCGGCGTACTGGTTCGGCTGGCACGTGCCCGGCATCGAGGCGCTGGCGAACGTCGACGATTTCTTCACCCGCATCAAACACCGCGTCGGCGACCGCCTCCCACGCACCCCCAGCGCCCTGCGCCAACGTGCCGAGCGCGCACAACGCCCCGGCATGCTCGTGAACGCGCCGACGCGCAAAGACATCCACGACATTCTGGGCAATCGTATCGACGACCGCAGCAACGTCACCCACGAAGAATTCCTCGACGCCCTCTACCGTGCCTACATCGACCCGACCGGGCCGGGAGGCGCTGGCGGTGCGGGCTCTGGTGCGGACTCAGGTGCGGGCGACCGCAAGAAGTAACCCACCCGTATGAAACCATAGGCGGGTGCTTCTCCTTGTTGCGCTCGCCGTCGGCGGGCTGATTCCAATTCAAACCGCGGCCAACTCGCGCCTGCGTCTCAGCGTGGGCAACTATCCGGTTGTGTCGGCGCTGATTTCGTTTTCGGTGGCGTTGCTCGTCGCTATCGTGGCGACCACCATTCTGCAGGGCAACCCGCTACCACAGTTCGCGCCGGGTACGTCCGCGCCGTGGTGGACGTGGCTCGGCGGTGTGATGGGCGTGTGCTTCGTGCTGGGCAACATTCTGCTGTTTCCACGCCTTGGCGCGGTGCAGACGGTGGTGTTGCCGATCCTTGGGCAGGTGGTGATGGGCCTGATCATCGACTGGTTTGGGTTGTTCGGAGCACCGCGTATCGACGTCACCCCGCCCCGCATCGCCGGCGCCATCGTCGTGTTCGTCGGCATCGTTGTGGTGCTGCGCGCAGGCAAGTCAGGGAAGGGCGCGGCTGCTGCCGCTGCATCTGGCGACGCCACCGGCCTCGAACTCTGGCTCTTCCGCCTCTTGGGCGTCTTAGTCGGCGTCGGCTCCGCGGTGCAGACCGCAGTGAACGGATACCTAGGAACGATCGCCGGCTCCTCCCTCCACGCCGGCGAAATCAATCTCTCCGTCGGCGTGGTGCTGTTGCTGATCGCCGCGTTTGTCACCTCACCGAAGCAGTTCACCCGCAAGCCGACGCCGGGCCCGGCCTGGATGTGGCTCGGCGGCCTCGTCGGCGCGATCTTCGTGATCTCCGGCGCGACCCTCTCACCGATCCTCGGCACCGGCACGACCGTGATCGCCTTCAACGCTGGCACCATCGCCGCCGGTCAGGTCCTCGAGGCCCGCGGCGCCTTCGGTGCCCGCAAGAACCCGCTCACCGCCACGCGTCTCGTCGGGCTGGTCGTGATCTTCCTTGGCGTCCTCGCCGTGCGGTTGCTGTAGGGAAAGACGCGCCATTTAACCGAAGTTTAGGCCTCTTGCCGATCCGTAACCTGCTCTTCCTCTAGTTTTGCCTTGAGGTGCTCGATCATTTTGGACGCAATTCTGATATTCTCCTGCCGGACTTCCGTAAGTATCTTGTCCCATTCCTCAACAAGAGAGCCATCCCCAACCAAATCTTTGAAGTAATGTGGCGCGATCAAATGGTCGACAGTAATCTCGTTGTCTTCGGGCCACATTTGATCGATTGTTGAGTGGATTTCCTCCAATTCTGTAAAGGTGGGCACGGACGTCGAAGCATGGCTTCCCTCGTTCAGAATCGAGTTAGATATCTGAAGTGAGGTGCTAACCAGGCGGTCAAACGAATGTTGCATATTTTGCTGCAGCCCGGTAGACGCGTGGGGCATGATGATGCGTCTCAAAAAATCTTGAATTTGGATAAGTTGGGTCCGGTACGTGTCGAGGGTCGACGTATTATCGCCCAGACTTAAACCTGACTGGTACGGGGCGCCGTTAGTGATCTGGAGTAGGAGATCGATTGAGGAAGATAGAGCAAATTCTGCGTATCGACGCAGTTGATTCGTGTACATCGACCTAGAGGCAAGAGACCATTGTTTTCTCCCATCTTGGATCTCTCTCTTAATCGCAGCTACGTTGCGGCGTGCGCTGACAATGTCCGATGGAGCGAAACGGGCGGTGGGGTAGGTGCCAGCTTCTGGTGTTAGAACCTCAATGTTGACCTGCCGGAAGCTATCTCCAAAACCACCGCCTTCAGCGAGATAGGCGGCTTCCCAACAGTGATGGACAATCGCTCGGCTGTGTGTAGCAAGCGCAACCTGTACCCCCTGGTCGATCAACGCTGGTAGTGCCTTGATGCAGAAGCTTTTTCGCGTCTGGTCATCAAGCATGTCAGTCGGATCATCAAGCCAAAGGAGACCGTCGTTTGCGGAATGCCCCGCGAACTCAATAGCCAAGGAAAGCAGATCGAGTTGAGAATCTGACATATGCCCCAATGCATGCTTCTCGGTGCGTTTCTGAGTTCCGTCCTCTGCAGCGAGCACACAAAGAAATTCAACCTTAGGTTTCGCCAGTCCAGTTTTCACATTGACTTTGAGGTCAAAATTGGTGTGACCCGGCGCCATAAGTGACCACCATTTTTCTATGGATTCCTGGATTGGTTGTATCTTTTGAAGGAGAACTCTGTCTTTTAGGTCGGAAAGTGTCTCCTTCGTCGATTCAAAATCTGAGAGAAGCGTTGGATAAAGCTGATAAGTTGACAATCGACTCCGTCTCGACGCTTCGTCATTCCCCAATTGCTCCCATGCGATCCTTTTCTTGAGAATGTCCTGGCTTTGTAAATCTTCGATTTCTTTCGATATTTCGCCAATCGCATTCTCTAGGCGTTGTTCAGTGTCTAAGCAAAGTTCCATGGTTGAAAGCGTCGCGAGGTTAGCAACTTCTGTCGTTGGGTGACCCGTTTGACCCTCGGCGGTCGTGTGCAAATTCGTTTCCTGATTGAGTAGCGAAAGTGCCTTTTTGCGAACATGGTCCAGGTTTGCCATGCTCGTCTTGAACTCGGCTACAGCATTGCTCCTCTCGTCGAGTTTGGTTAAGAAGGATTCGTATCTGGCACGCGCCTCCAGGAGTGATGCTTCGTCGTCTAGCGTCTGACTGATCTCGGAGAGCCTGTCCGAGGTGACAAGACCTGTTTTGCAGACTGGGCATTTTTCGTCAGGGGATAGAATACTTTTGAGCTCGCGAAGTATAGTGAGCGAAAGGCCTTTACCGCTCTCTTTAGGCTCTTCCACATATTCGAGAGGGGGTGGGAGCAAAAGGGGATCGCATTTGCCTTTAGCACTTTGCAGCGAACGTTGCGCCTCTGACAGCTGGCTTTTTCGCTTATAAGCGCGATCCAGCTCTTGTTCAAGATCGTCGTTACCTGAAGTCATAAAAGATGGATCTAGTTTCGAAATTTCCTTAGAAATCCCGGCGGACTCTAGGGCTTTTCCGAAATTGTTTCGGTCAATTTTGAGGCTGTCGAGGTGTTTCTTTGCGAGATTTTGTAGGTCGGTGAGCCGTTCAAATACGGGGATTGCTTCTTCGATGTTCGCAATCTGCAGTAAGGTGGTGTATCTGTCATTTGTGCCACTGGTGACACGCTGTCGAACGTTTGATCGTGAAACTGTTTTAAAGGTACTGCGTGGATTGTCCGAGACACCATCGAATTTAAACGTATCTTGATGGCCGTCTTGAAACTCCAACGTGACTTCAAGGTCGGACTCTTTCATGCCCCAGCTGGGTAAGGAATCTTGGAGCTTAGTTTCATTTTTTAGTCCAGTAAATTCGGGTCGGCTAGTTTCGCCAGACTGAATCAGCTCCAATGCCTCCGCCAGAGTGCTCTTTCCAACTCCATTTTCCGCATAAATGAGTGTGAAGTCGTTGCTCAAGTCCAAAACAGCAGGGTCTTTGTACCGGCGTATCGCTTTCAAGCGGAGCTTCTTTGCTCTAACGCAAGGGCTGTTGGACTCCCGAGGTGTGTTCGTCTTGAGTAAGGTTTCGCATGCTTCCTGGACTTCGCGCGCGAAAACCTCCACCGGATTGGTTTGGGCAGCTTCCTTCTGTTCCATAAATCAATTTTATATCGCATTTCCCCTTAGCCAGTTCGCCTAAATTCATTTGGATGTAAACAAAACCGCGCCACTAAACCTCAACCCGAGGTCGAGCAAATAGGGGGATCAAGCAGCGGTTGAGGGTTGCTCAGGGTGACTCGTGTGACGCAAGATCGGTCGCGAGCCGGAAGGGCTCAAAGAGCAACCAGAGGCCGTTGGGGAAGACGAACCTCTCGTCTCGCACTCCGCCGCCCGGGCTAGTCACCCGGACACGGATACGTCAGCCGAATCAGGCGCGCAGCCTGGGTGCGGTGAACCGTCCGACGCGGCGTCCCGCTTAGTCACCGGGGCAGGAGTGCGCCACTTTCAAGCACAGAAGGGTCCCCACCAATGACGACAACACTGGCTGCGCCCCGCGCGTGCCGTCCGACACGCAATCGACTCACGTGGACGCTCCACATTGAGGGGATGTTGGGGCGGGTGCGTGGGGTCGTCGAGAAGCAAATGCTCTTATTGCCCGAAGGCGAGCCGGGCGAGGTCTGGTTCACGCGCTGGCAGCGGCGGCCGGATCGCACGTACTCGTGCCAGGAGCAGATCCGTGCGACGGAGGCGGAGATTGAGCCGTTTCGGCGCGCGATTGAGCGCCTGGCGGCGGAGGAGAATTTCGTGGCGAGGCTGACGCAGCGCTCGTACCATGGGGCGCATGTCTACTAAATACCGAGTACAAAATCCTGTAAATAACGAGATCGTCGCAACATACGATTTTATTAGCGACGACGCCCTCGACACCGCCCTGACCACTGCAAACGACACGTTTAAGGAGTGGCGCGAGAAGCCGTTTGAGGAGCGTGCGGAGGTGCTGCGGAAGGTCGCGAAGCTTTTCGACGACAAACGCGACGAACTCACCCGCATCATCGCCGAAGAGATGGGCAAGCCGGTCGACCAGGGCGACGGCGAAATCGACGACGTAGTCGAGATTTTCAATTACTACGCCGACAACGGCGCCGAGTTCGGGGCTGACGAGGAGATCCCGAACAAGCGTGGCGGCACGTCGATTATGCGCAAGGTTCCGTTCGGCGTGATCCTGGGCATCATGCCGTGGAATTACCCGTATTACCAGGTTGCGCGCTTCGCCGCGCCCGCGCTGATGGCCGGCAACGTCGTGCTGGTCAAGCACGCGGAGATCTGCCCGCGTTCGGCGGAGGCGATCCAGAAGATTTTCGAGGAGGCCGGCGCGCCCAAGGGGCTGTTCACGAATCTGTACGCGAAGCACACGCAAATTTCGCGCATTATTAACGACGACCGCGTCCAAGGCGTTTCCCTCACTGGCTCCGAGCGCGCCGGGCGTGCCATCGCCTCCCAGGCCGGCCAGGCGCTGAAGAAGTGCGTGCTCGAGCTGGGCGGCACCGACGCCTACATCGTGCTCGACTCCACCGACGTCCCGGCCGCCGCGAAAACCGCCTGGAACAAGCGCATTTCCAACACCGGCCAGGCCTGCACCTCCAACAAGCGCATGATCGTGATGGAGGACATTTACGACGAATTCGTCGACGAACTCGTCTCCCTCGCTTCCAAGTGCGAAGCCGGCGATCCGCTCAACCCGGAGAAGGGCCGTTACTACCCGCTGTCCTCGCGCGACGCCGCCGAAAACCTCGCCCAGCAGCTGAAGATCGCCGTCTCTGAAGGCGCGAACCTGCGCGTTGGCGGCGAGGTCACCGGCAAGGGCGCCTACATCACCCCGGCCGTGATCACCGACATCCCGGTCGGTTCCGACTCCTACTACGAGGAGTTCTTCGGCCCCGTCGCCGAGGTATACAAGGTGTCCTCTGAGGAGGAGGCCATTGAGGTGGCCAACAACTCCCGCTACGGCCTCGGCGGCGCCGTGATGTCCGAGGACGTCGAGCGCGCCAAGCGCGTTGCCGACAAGGTGGACACCGGCATGATCCACGTCAACATCCCGCAGGCCCGCGGCGCCGAGCTGCCGTTCGGCGGTGTGAAGGCTTCCGGTCTGGGCCGCGAACTGGGCCCACTGGGCATGGACGAGTTTGTGAACAAGCAGCGCTTCTATATCGCCGGCTCCGACTCGGCGGTGTAAGGAGGCGCGCCCTAGTCGGCGTCGGTGTACTTGCCGTCGCCGAAGGGGTCGTGGATGCGATCCACCAGGTCCGCCACCGAGTCGAACACGGCGGTGGGGCGGTAGGGGTAGCGGGCGATCTCGGCGTCGTCGCTAATGCCGGAGCGCACAAGTACGGTGCGCATGCCGGCTTCGAGGCCGGATTTCACGTCGGTGTCCATGCGGTCGCCGATCATGACGGTGTTGTCAGAGTGGGCGCCGATGTTGTTCAGTGCGGAGCGCATCATGACGGGGTTGGGTTTGCCCACGTAGTAGGGGCGCATGCCGGTCACGGCGGTGATCATGGCGGCGACGGAACCGGTTGCGGGGACGACTCCGTTCGGGCCGGGGCCGGTCAGGTCGGGGTTCGTCGCAATGAAGCGCGAGCCGCGCCGGATCAGGTTCGAGGCGGTGGTGAGCGCTTCGAAGGAGTAGGTGCGGGTCTCGCCGAGTACGACGAAGTCGGGGTCCGCGTCGGTAAGAATCCAGCCGATTTCGTGCAGGGCCGTGGTCAGGCCGGCCTCGCCGATGACGTACGCGGAGGCTTCACCGGCTTGCTGCGAGAGAAACTTCGCGGTCGCCGTCGCCGAGGTCCAGATCCGTTCCGGTTCGATGTCCAGGCCCATGCGTTGCAGTTTCGCGGAGAGGTCGCGCGGGGTTTGCATCGAGTTGTTGGTCAGCACCATGAACTCGATTTCCTCATCGCGCAGGGTGGAGATGAACTCCTTCGCGCCGGGGATGACGGCACCTTCCTTGTGCAGGACGCCGTCCATGTCGGTCAGGTACGAGATCATTCGTGTTCCTCCAGGTAGTCGGCGAGTTCGCCGGCGGTGGGGTGGTCGGTGAGCACGGTGTCGTCGATACGCACGCCGAAAGTCTCCTCGATCCGCACGGCGAGTTCGATGCGGTCGAGGGAGGCGATTGCGGTGTCGTCGAAACGCGAGCTTTGCTTGACGACGACACCCGTCACCTCCTCAACCAATCCCGCGAGACGAGCAAACGTGTCTGCCGGGGTTTCCTCCTCGAGTTGGAGGCCACCGAGATCCAAGCGTTGCGAAAGTTCCATGCCGTTATGATAGGCCCATGCACCGCCTCGCAGTTCCGGCAGCAGCCGTTGTGATCACCAGCCTCGTCGCCCCCGTCGCCGGCGCCGCAACGATGGCGGAAACGTACAAGCCGTACTTCGCGCCGGAGACATCGCACGTGTACGGCCCGCCGGGCGACTACTACACCAACCCCGTTTACCTGGAGTTGAAGGACGTGCCGGAGGGGGCGCGGTGGAGCCTGACCGGGGAGAACACGATCCGCCACCGCTTTCAGGTGGACAAGGTGGACGACAAACTCCGGGTCAACCTCAACCTGAATGGCGATACGCCGGTGCAGCGCGGCGAGAACACGCAGCAGATTCCGGTGCGGGTGCACTTTCCGGACAACTCGACGGACCTCTATTTCCCCGAGGTCACCTTAATCCCGGACCACGCGTTTCTGTACGATCCGGAATACGACTCCGCCGAGGCCGACCCCGGCCAAACCGTAACGCTCACCCCGACCAACGTCCGCCACCTGGACCTTCCTAACGACGCGACGTGGGAGGTCAAGGGCACCTACGACTCGGTTGACCAGAAGACCGGGGCGATTACCGTGACCCTGCCCAAGGACTCCTACGACAGCGCGAACCTTGACGTGACCGCCACGTTCGCCGACGGCTCGAAGCGTTCGACGACGGCGAGGGTGACGAATACGGGACGTGGGGTCGTCGAGAAGCAAACGCCCGTGCCTGCGCCGGTGCCTGCGCCTGCAGGATCGACGCCGCTGCAAATAGTCGCGCTGGTCTTCGGCATCCTCGCCGTCATCGTCGGCATCGGCTTCGCCGCCATGCCCTACCTGGGACAACTCGGATTATGATGCGCACCGGCACCCTTGACCGCGACGGCATCACCATCCACTACTACGACGTCGGCCCCCGCGACGCCGGCCTGACCGTCGTCTACGCACACGGCTTCAACATCGCCGCCGCCGAATACAAACTGCAGGTCGAAGCCATTGCCGGCGTGCGCCAAATCCTTGTCGACGTCCGCGGCCACGGCAAAACCGGCTACGCCGACCCCAGTCTGCTCACCATCGACGCCGCCGCCGACGACATCGCCGCCGTCCTACGCCACCTCGGTATCGACGACCCCCTCATCACCGTCGGACACTCCCTCGGCGGTCCGATCTCCCTGTCGCTCATGCGCCGCCACCGGTTCAACTGGGTCGGATCCGTGCAAATCTCCAGCACCGTCGACCCCTTCACCGCCCGCGGCCTACCGCGCCTCCTCGGTGGGGGATTTGGCCGGTCCCTGGGGTGGTTTGTGGATAGGCTGCCGCACGCCGCCGAAGGCATTCGGCGCCTGGTCACCGACATGATCGCCCCGATCCTCGCACGCTGGTTCTACTTCCGGCCCGTGCCGTGGTCCCTGATCAAATTCCACGCCCGCATGATCAAAGCCACGCCGCTCGCCACCTATCGAGGCTTCTTCGACGACCTCCAAACCCACTCCGAACGCGGCGCCGCCGCCGTCCTGGCCACCATCCCCGGCTACATCCTCGTCGGCGACCGCGACAACGTCGCCCCCGTCAGCCAATCCGCCGAACTCGCCGCGATCTGGCCGGGCGCCTACTTCCAAATCCTGCCCGAGTCAGGGCACATGCCGCCTCTCGACGACCCCGACGCCGTCACCGCCGCCATCGAGCGCGTCATCGCCCTGGCGCGAGGGTAGGGCCGGCGCGACCGCGCCTGCGACAGCCACCTGCCGCCGAGGTTTCTGACACATTCCGGCAGAATCTGTCAGCGCCGGGAATCGTCGCAGGTCAGCGGGTTTTGAGGTGGGCGCCGATGTGAAGTCTGTCAGGAGCATCTGCTCCTGGCCAAAATAGTTCCCGGGTCCGCGCCGATTTGTGGAACTATTTTGGCTCCGCGCGGCTCACAAAATCGGCGACCTGGGGAAACGCAGCTGCGGAAAGTTCCAAAACCGAAGAAAGTTCCCGGCCGGGGAACTATTTTCGGAAAGGGTGGCAGGCGGAAAGACGAGCCACCTCACACAACGAAAACCGCCCCAGCCAATGAAAACAGGCCGGGGCGGTGGAGGTCAGAGAACTACTCGGCGGCGTTCTCCGGGCCCTCGTCGTCGGAGTCGAGGGTCGGCTTCGCGGCGGTCGGATCGTCGATCTTCAGATCCTTTGCAGCCTTCGCCACAACATCGCGATCGATCTTGCCTTCGTTGGCCAGGCCCATCAGGGCGGCGACGGCCATGGACTCGGCGTCGATGTTGAAGTAGCGGCGGGCGGCTTCGCGGGTGTCGGCGAAACCGAAGCCGTCGGCACCAAGCACGATGTACTGGCCCGGGACGTAGGCGCGGATCTGCTCCTGCAGGTCGGAAGCGAAATCGGAGGTCGCGATGTACGGGCCTTCGGTCTGCTTGAGCTGCTTGGTAGCAAATGCCTCTTCGACCTCTTCGCCCGGGTTGCGGAGCTGCTCGGCAGCCTTGCGCTGACCCTCGCGGGCGAGTTCGGTCCAGGAGGTGACGGAGTAGATCGCGGCACCGACGTTGTACTTCTCCTGCAGGATCTCCTGTGCGCGAAGTGCCTGCTGCATACCCACGCCGGAGGCGAGCAGGGAGACCTTGTGTTCGAGGTCCTTGCCTTCGTCGTAAAGGTAGATGCCCTTGTGCAGGCCCTCAACGTCGAGGTTGTCCGGGCGTGCCGGCTGGTGGTGCGGCTGGTTGTAGACGGTGATGTAGTACATCACGTCCTCGTCCTTGTCCGCGCCCTGGCCGTACATGCGCTCGATGCCCTTGGAGATGATGTACGGCATCTCGTAGGCGAACGCCGGGTCGTACGGGATGACGGCCGGGTTGGTGGATGCCAGAATCGGGGAGTGGCCGTCCATGTGCTGCAGGCCCTCTCCGAAGAGGGTGGTGCGGCCGGCGGTTGCGCCGACGATGAAGCCGCGGCCCATCTGGTCGCCGGCGGCCCAGAAGTTGTCGCCGGTGCGCTGGAAGCCGAACATCGAGTAGAAGATGTACATCGGGATCATCGGCTCGCCGTGGGTGGCGTACGACGTTGCTGCTGCGATGAAGGATGCGGAGGAGCCGTCCTCGTTGATGCCTTCGTGCAGGATCTGGCCATCGGTGGACTCGCGGTAGGACAGCTGCAGGTCGTGGTCGACCGGCACGTAGTTCTGGCCGTGCGGGTTGTAGATCTTCTGGGTCGGGAACCAGGAGTCGAGGCCGAAGGTACGGGCCTCGTCCGGGATGATCGGGACGATGCGCTTGCCGATCTCCTTGTCGCGCATGATCGCCTTGAACGTGCGCACGAGCGCCATGGTGGAGGCGACTTCCTGCTTGCCGGAGTCCTTGAACAGGGCCTTGAAGGTCTTTTCAAAGTCAGGCTGCTCGAGTGGGGTGTACTGCTCCCGACGCTCCGGCAGGTAGCCGCCGAGTTCCTCGCGGCGTGCCTTGAGGTACTTGATCTCCTCGGCGTCCTCGCCCGGGTGGTAGTACGGCGGCAGGTACGGATCCTTTTCCAGTTCTTCGTCGGAAATCGGGATCTGCTGCTTGTCGCGGAAGAGCTTCAGGTCTTCCAGGGCCAGCTTCTTCATCTGGTGGGTTGCGTTGCGGCCCTCGAAGTTGTGGCCGAGGCCGTAGCCCTTGACGGTGTGGGCGAGGATGACGGTCGGCTTGCCCTTGGTCTCCAAGGCGCGCTTGTAGGCGGCGTAGACCTTGCGGTAGTCGTGGCCGCCGCGGCGCAGGTTCCAGATCTCTTCGTCGGTCATGTCTTCGACGAGCTTCTTGGTGCGCTCGTCGCGGCCGAAGAAGTGTTCGCGGACGTAGGCGCCGTCGTTGGCCTTGAAGGTCTGGTAGTCGCCGTCCTTGGTGGTGTTCATGATGTGGACGAGTGCGCCGTCCTCGTCCTTCTCAAGTAGTTCGTCCCACTCGCGGCCCCAGACGACCTTGATGACGTTCCAGCCGGCACCGACGAAGAAGCTTTCCAGTTCTTGGATGATTTGGCCGTTGCCGCGCACTGGGCCGTCGAGACGCTGCAGGTTGCAGTTGATCACGAAGGTGAGGTTGTCCAGACCGTAGAGGGAAGCCATCTGGATGAGACCGCGGGATTCGGGCTCGTCCATTTCGCCGTCGCCAAGGAATGCCCAGACGTGCTGCTGGTCGGTGTCCTTGATGCCGCGGTCCTGCAGGTACTTGTTAAAGCGTGCCTGGTAGATGGCGTTCATTGGGCCAAGGCCCATGGACACGGTTGGGAACTCCCAGAAGCCCGGCATGCCGTGCGGGTGCGGGTAGGACGGCAGGCCGCCCTGCTCGCGGGAATGCTCCTGGCGGAAGCCGTCCAGGTCGTCTTCGGAGAGGCGGCCTTCGAGGAAGGCGCGGGCGTACATGCCTGGGGATGCGTGGCCCTGGAAGAAGATCTGGTCGCCGCCCTGTGGTGCGTCTTTGCCCTTGAAGAAGTGGTTGAAGCCAACTTCGTAGAGGGCTGCCGCGGAGGCGTAGGTGGAGATGTGGCCGCCAACGCCGATGCCGGGGCGCTGTGCGCGGTGCACCATGACGGCTGCGTTCCAGCGCATCCAGCGGCGGTAGCGCTTCTCAATTTGCTCGTCGCCAGGGAATTCCGGCTCGAGTTTGGTTGGGATGGTGTTCACCAGGTCCGTGGAGGACAGCGCCGGCAGTGGTACTCGCTTGGCGTTGGCGCGCTCAATGAGGCGAAGCATGAGGTAGCGGGCGCGCTCCGGGTCGGACTCCTCGAGCAGGCCGTCGAGGGAGTCCATCCACTCTTGGGTTTCCTCCGGGTCCGCGTCATGCAGGTAGGAAGCTACGCCTTCGCGCAGCGACAGGATATTCGTATCGACGTCAGAAGCGTTCTTCACGCGACCATCGATCATCTCGGTGTCCTTTTCGGCCACTTCAACCTCCTGGGTTCATCGGGGCAATACACCGACAAGGATACGTTCTTTTGGTCGCTAGTTCTTACATCGGATGGCTTTTGGTGAGACTAATTGTTGGTTTGTCGCCATTGAGCACGGTGGGGCGGTATGCTGTCGTGCATTCGTACAACTACAACTGGAGGATTTAGACACTTGAGTGCCACAGGAGTGGACACCTACGCCGACCGTTTTGGGGTTGGCCCCGACCTTGTCGTTCAGGAGATCGGCTGGGGCGAGGATGCGGATTCGTCCATCTCGGAAGCCATCGAGGATGCCATCGGAGCAATGCTTCTTGACGACGACACCCTCGAGCCCTGCGACCTCGTCCTCCTTTGGTTCCGTGAAGGCGACGGTGACCTTGTCGATGAACTCGTCGACGCCACCCGCAACCTCGGTTCCGGCGGCCGTATCTGGCTGATGACTCCTGGTGCCGGCTTCCCAGGCGTTGTCGCCCCGGGCTTGATCGCAGAGTCTGCCCAGTTGGCCGGTCTGCTGCAGACCAAGGCCGACCGCTTCGGTGACTGGCAGGGCTCTTGCCTCGCCGCCTCGAAACGGTAGTTTTTGGCGCTTAGCCTGCAGGTTTTCCTTTTCCGGTCGTGCTTTGGTAGTGTTACCGGGTAGCGCGCCGTTAGCTCAGCTGGAAGAGCAACTGGTTTACACCCAGTAGGTCGGCGGTTCGAGCCCGTCATGGCGCACCAGGTCAAGGCCCCTCTTCGGAGGGGCCTTTTCGTAGCTTGGTGTGAGTCCGCAGGCTGGGGTTAAGGGGTTAAGGCTCAAAATGTGTGTCTGCTATCGGCGTGACATTCTCATTAATGCTCTGCCGTTCATTGGGCGAAAGAATATGTTACCGTCATCTCACAAGGTGTCTTAAGTGAGCAAGAGCTCGCAGGACATCTCGACAGAGCAAGCTCTCGCAGAATATTCCTAGAAAGAGGTTAGGAATGCGCCTACTCTTTAGAAGGGCATTGGCAGTTGCACTTTCGGTATCGGCGCTAGGAATCTCCTCCCCTACGACGGTAACGGCAAAGCCAATTGACGTCGCTGAGGCGCAGATGTTATTTGCCGAGGATTCGAACCTCACCGTGGCTGAAGAGGCATCTTTTAGGGCGATGGACAGGTATGTTGATTTTGAACATGCACGGTTTGATTATCGAGCAGCTCAGTCGGATCCAGACGTGGATTCTGGTGTACTGAATGAGTTCTCAGGAACTCTTCTTGCGCAAGGCTGGAATGTTGACGCGGACGAATCAGACCTAGCGATTCTTGAACGCGAAGCGGATGCTATCGAACCGGCTATTCAGTTTTACGATGCATGTCAAGGACGGAATGGGTTCCAAAAGCTACCACCCGGTGTCTTGCTAAATAGCTGCGCGGCATCTGCACTCCAGAATGCGTACGCCGCTGGCGCTGGTGTTGCCGCGTTAGCTGCGTTAATTACTGCAGAAACAGGTGTAGGCGGGGTTCTTGCTGGCGCTATTGCTGGAGTCTTAGCGGCGGAATCTGGCATTTTAGGCATCTGCGGTTCGTGGAATCGAGGAATTAGACTTTTCCCTGGTGGAATTTGTTGGTCACAGTAGGTATAAATGCGCTTGCTACGTGTTGTCATCGGTATCATTATCGCTATAGGTGTTATCCTGAGTATTATTCAGGTAGCACTTTCTGCGTGGTCTAATCCGATTTTGTCCGTAGGTCCCATTTTATCGATTACAGGTGCTCTAGCGGGCATTTTGTACGTAGTCTTGGTGAGATACCGTGAACGAGACAGAGACTAGTATATTCAAATTCTTGCTTCCTGCGTGAGCCGCTATTCTATAACTACTATTTGAGCGTTAAGGGTCAAAAAGGGTGTCTAGCTCGGCGTGTCGCGAGGGTTAGATGTGGCCTTTTTGGATGCCGATTGAGTGGGTGTAGTTGGTGTCGATAGCGCCCTCGTAGAAGGCTGGTCGTCGAAGTTTCGTGGTCGGCTTGGTTCTCGTTTCGGGTCAGGGTGGATACTTTGGCCAGTTAGTCCTGACCCCAGTTGGGCTGCCCAGCGATCTCAACGGGGTCGTCAGGCAGTTCCGTTTTTAGGTAGAGCCACCAATCCAACATGCGGCGTTGATGTTCCCGGATCTTCCCCGGTGGGTGCGGGCCAGCAGTTTCAACTGGGCGTTGATTCCGCCTTCCGGCTGTTTGGTGGCTTTGATCCGGCTGGCGTCGAGCACACCGTCGGGTGGGGCGAGGTAGACCAACAGTAAGTTGCCCCGCCATAGGTGGTTGAGGCTGTTGTAGGCCTTGCGGGTGCGTTCATGAGTCCATGACCAGGCGCGTTGCCGTGTCGCCGGGTCGGTTGTGAACGTTTTCTGGTTCATCCAGTCACGGTAGATAGTGCCGTATTCGTGCAGTTGCGCACCCCACGCGGCCGCCTCGTCAAGATCGGTGATCTTCGTGAGGTTGAGCGCGATCTGGTAAATCGCTCGTCCTGCATCGGTGCGGGGACGTGCGGTGGTGTGCCGGCGCACCACGCGTTGGGTGTGGACGAGGCAGCGCTGCACTTTCGTTGTGGGCCAGCATGCCTTGATTGCGCTGGCAGCGCCTTGGCCGCCGTCAATGACAGGGATCAGGGGCGCGGGGATACGTTCGAGCAGTCGTTGGTAGTCGCGGGTGGTTTCACGTGTGCACCAGTGCCAAGCGATGACGTGATCCAAGGTGGCAGCAACAATCAAGCATCCGCCGGCGGTGTAGGTGCCGTCAAGAAAGACCTGGTCGTAGACCCAGCCTTCGTGCCCGATCGTGGGATCGGGGACATCAACTAGCCAGAAGTGTTCAAACCGGTGTTGCAGCGTACGCGGATGACATCCTGCTCCGGCGGCAGCGGTTTCCAAGCTCGCACCGGTTGTGAGGTGGGTGATAAATGCTGCGAAGGCAGCGGAGTTGGTGATATCGGGGAGCTGCTTGGTGGTGGAAGCGCCGCACATTTTGCACCGTCACCGGCTGCGGTTGGCGGAGGTCTTACCGTTGCGTTTCATTTCCCCACCGCATTGGCAGCGTGGTCTGTTCTTCGGCATTGATCAAGCCAACACCAGCCCCTACCACACGCTGCTGTCACCCCCCGGTTTTTCGTCACCATGGCGCGGATATAAGCCCCAGGAGCATATACTTTCAGGAAAACCCCCGATCATCTCAAACAAATCGACGAATCCAGACACACATTTTGTCGCTTAACCCGAACCGGTACCTAGAGCGATCGGTTCTCGATGGCGGCGAGGATGCCCAGTTCGAACGCCGGGGTGTTGCCGTCGAACTCCACGTCTGCGACGTCCCATTCGGAGAACTGCACCCGAGCGGAGCCGGTGGTGGCGGTGGGGGAGTCGGGGACGATGGAGATGTCGTGGAGAGAGTGGCCAAGCGCGGCGCAGGCTAAGCCGGCGCGGGCTGGCAAAGTACCGCCGTCGGACAGGGCGAAAAGGGGCTGGCCTTCGGGGTCGGTGAGAAGCGACAAGGTTGCGAAGGGGCGGTTGGCGAAGGCGACGGCGTGGTCGAAGGCGGCGTCTTCAATATCGGCTGGTTCGACGCCCGAGGCGGGGACGACGAAGGCGTCGGCGAGGGTGCGGAGGACGGAATCGAGCGACATCAAAACCCCTTCAGAGACCATGGGACAGAGTTAGCGTTCTTGTTCCTTATCGTAAGCCTTGGCCCACGGGTTGGTGCGGGAAGAACCGTAGCGCTGGCGGGAACGCGTAGGAGCCGCAGTCGGGGTCTGAGCGGACGGCGCCGGGGCGGTTTCTTCGCCGGGGACAGGGGAAGGCTCGGGGCCGCTGCCGGACACGGTGTCGTCGTTAAGCAGTTGCTTCTGTTCCTCGGCGAAGCGGCGGCGTTCGCGGCTTTCGGAGTAGAGGAAGTAGAGCAGGGCGCCGGGGGCGGCGACGCCGAACAGGATCCACTGGAGGCCGTAGGAAAGGTGGTTGCCGGTTTCGAGTTGGGGCAGGGGGATGGCGGTGAGGGTGCCGGGTTGGTCTGAGAGCAGTTGGATGTACGGCTCGACCATGACAGCGCCAGTGTCGACGCCGGACAGCTCCCCGACCTGGGCGGGGTTGATGGAGTGGACCATGTCGTAGCCCTGGTCGTGAATCGGCGCGGTGGGGTGGACGGCTTCCCCGGCGCGCAGCATGCCAGTGATGGTGACGTCGCCGGTAGGTGCTGCGTCGATGTCCGGCACACCGGTGGAGCCTTCGGCGGGGACCCAGCCGCGGTTGACAAGGATGGTGCGGCCGTCGTCAAGCGTGAACGGCGTGAGCACCTGGAACGCAGGGGTGCGGTCGACGGAACGCAGGCGAAGCAACACGTCGTTGCCCGTGTAGTGGCCGGTGGCGACCACACGTGACCATTCGTCGGCGGGTGCGAGCGTGGTGCCGGGCAGGCGGTCCACCAGCGGTTCGGGATCGTGGTCGAACGCCGCGGAGATGTGTTCGTTGCGCTCGACTAACTGTTCGTTCTTGCCGAGTTGCCAGGGCGCGAGGAACGTGAAGGCAAAGTAGGAGAAAATGCCGACGACGATCGCCGCGATGATCCAGCCGGGGTTGAGCAGTTGGCGCCACCACGGCTTTTGGGAGGACTTGTTGGCATTCACGCCCACTTAGCCTAGCTGATCGCGCACCCAGCGGATAATGCCGTCGGCGGCGGCTTCGATCTGCTCGCGCACCACGGTGAAGCCCTCGGGCCCGCCGTAGTACGGGTCGGCAACGCCAGCGCCCTCAGGTGCGGCGGGGTCGAAGGAGCGCAGCAGCCGCACCTTTTCTTCGGGCACGCCGCGCACGACCAACTCCGACACGTGGTTGGTGTCCAGCGCGACGATCAGGTCGGCTTGCTCCTGCTCGTAGCCAAACTGTTGGGCGCGGTGGGCTTCGCCGTCGTAGCCGTGGTTGGCCAGTTCGCGGCGGGCGCGTTCGTCGGCTTTGTGTCCGACGTGCCAGTCGCCGATGCCTGACGACGACACGCGCACCGCATCGCCCAGTCCCGCGTCCTCCAATTTGGAGCGCACGATGACCTCCGCCATGGGGGAGCGGCAGATGTTGCCGGTGCAGACGAAATCAATATGCAGCACGGATGATCCTTTCCAACTCGATTGCGTCCGATGCTACGTAGTCCGCCTCGTCCCATTCGGGTGCGGCGCCGTATCCCCAGGTCACGGCGACGCTTGGGATGTCGAAGGTAGTGGCGCCGGTGAAGTCGTGGGTGCGATCACCAACCATCAGGGGCCGCTCAGGCGCGACGTTGTCCAACACGTACCGGATCACGTCGGCCTTCTTGGCGCGTACGCCGTCGTTAGATGCAGCGCCCAAAAAGTCGATGTGCTCGAGTATCCCTGCGCGCTCGAGGGCGGCTCGCGCGAAGCGTTCGCTTTTCGACGTCGCCGTGCACACCCCAAAACCTTCCCCCTTCAACCTGGCCAGCAGGTCGGCCATGCCGTCGAAGACTTCGAAGCGTTGCCAGCCTTCGGTGGACATGTAGGCGGAGTAGGCCTGCATGGCTTGTTCGAC
This sequence comes from Corynebacterium sp. HMSC075D04, assembly GCF_001815635.1. Lineage (NCBI taxonomy): Bacteria > Bacillati > Actinomycetota > Actinomycetes > Mycobacteriales > Corynebacteriaceae > Corynebacterium > Corynebacterium sp. HMSC075D04. Next base: position 3,274 of record NZ_KV821357.1, on the reverse strand, counting down.
CTGGTCAGGCGACATGCCGAGCGAGCGCATCGATTCCGGCATGGGTGGGCCGGGGATGCGTTTGATGAACTCCTCGTTGGGTTTGTCCCAGCCCACGGACTCTAATCCGAGGAGGAATCCGTGGCGGATGCCGGGGAAGGAGTCGATGAGGGTGCCGTCGACATCGAAAAGCAATGTGGTGTTCACACCTCACCACTGTTCCAAATTTGTAGGCTTGCTGCCATGACTGCTGTGACTGTGCAAAACGTTGTTGATGCCCTCGAGGCTGCCTACCCGCCGGCGCTGGCGGAAAGTTGGGACCAGGTTGGGCTGGTCTGCGGCGACCCTGACGCTGAGGTGACCAAGGTTGCGTTCGCGTTGGATTGCACGCTGGAGGTGGCTGAGCGGGCCGTGGCACAGGGTGCGCAACTGTTGGTTGTGCACCACCCGTTGCTGCTGCGTGGTGTGCATTCAGTGGCGGCGAACACCCCGAAAGGCAAGGTTATCCACACGTTGCTGGCTGGCGGATGCGCGCTGTTCGCCGCGCACACGAACGCTGATTCAGCGCGCCCGGGTGTGTCGGACAAACTCGCCGAACTCGTCGGCATCACCCCAGGGCGTCCGATCAAGCCGGTGCTTCTCGACGCCACCGACCGCTGGGGCGTCCACGTCCCACCCGCGGATGTCGACGCCCTGAAGCGCGCCCTGTTCGAGGCCGGCGCAGGCGAGATTGGAAACTACCGCGAGTGCGCCTTCACCACCGAGGGCACCGGCGAGTTCACCCCGGTCGAGGGCGCTGACCCCACCGACGGCACGGTCGGCGAGCACTACACCGCCCGGGAGCTACGGGTGGAGTTTGTGGCGCCGGCGAGGTTGCGGCGTGGTCTCGTCGATACGCTGCGCGCGCACCATCCGTACGAGGAGCCGGCGTTCGACATCGTGCAGGTGGAGCACACCGCGGATTTGGACAACGCGACGGGCCTCGGGCGCATCGGCACGCTCCCGGAGCCGATGACCCTGCGCGAGTTCACCCAACAGGTGGCCAACGCCCTGCCGGAGACCGCCTGGGGCGTGCGCGCCGCCGGCGATCCGGACCAGATCGTGCAAAAGGTCGCGGTGTCCTCCGGCTCCGGCGACTCGTTCCTTTCGGATGTGTCCAAGCTCGGTGTGGACGTGTATGTCACCTCCGATTTGCGCCACCACCCGGTCGACGAGCACCTGCGCGCCGGTGGGCCTGCCGTGATCGATACCGCCCACTGGGCCAGCGAGTTTCCCTGGACCGAGCAGGCAGAGAGTATCGTGGCCCCTCTAGGCGTGGACACCGAGATCCTGCACATCCGCACGGATCCCTGGACCGTGTCCGCGCACCCCGCGAACTAAAGGAGTACCGATGCACCTATCCCAAGACCTGCAACCCGTCCTCCTGGAGCTCGCGCTCGCCGACGCCGCCAAGGGCCAGACGCGCGTTCGTCCCGAAGTCCAAGAGCTACAGAAGCTTCTCGACGAACGCACGCGCATGACCGAGGCTTCCGCCTCCGCCCAACTGGCCGTGGATGACATGGAACTAGAAATCCTGCGCATCCAGGAAGACGAGCGGAAACTGAAGAAGCGCGAACTCGACGACAAGCGCCAGCTCAGTGCAGAGACCGACCCGGAGCGTCGCAAGGACCTGGAGCACGACCGCTACGCCGCGAAGTCGCGCATCGCGGACCTGCTCTACGAACTCAAGGAAGCCCACAACGAGATCGCTGCGCTGCGCAACAACCGCGACATTCACGCCGCCCGCGTCGATGAACTCAACCGCAAGGTCGAGGCCGCCCAGCGCGCCGTCGATGCGTTGCCGGAAGAAGAAGCGGTGGACACCGACGCGCTGCGTTCCCGCCTGCCGGAGGACGTGCTGAAGGCGTACGACGACATCGGCGCCGCCAAGTTCAACGGCCGCGCCTGCGGCGGCTGCTTCATCCAACTCCCGCCGTCCGAGCGCGCCGAAGTGCTCGCCGAACCGGAGGACACCCTGCCGGCTTGCCCGAACTGCGGCACCCTGCTCGTGCGCGTGAACCCAGCCACCGACGAGGTTTAAATGCAGGTCAAGATGTACTGCGACGGCGGCTCCCGCGGAAACCCGGGGGTCGCTGGATCCGGCTCCGTGGTCTACGACGCCGACGGCGAAACCCTCGGTGAGATCGCGTATGTGGTGGGCAAAAAGTCCACCAACAACGTCGCCGAATACTACGGACTGATCCGCGGGCTGGAGGCGTGCCGCGAGGTCGGCGCCACGCGGGTGGATGTATTCATGGACTCCAAGCTCGTTGTCGAGCAAATGACCGGCCGGTGGAAAATCAAACACCCGGACATGCAACAACTCGCCCGGGAAGCCCGCGACCTCGCCTCCTCCTTTGAGAAGGTCACCTACACCTGGGTTCCGCGCGCCAAGAACAAGAAGGCCGACGAGTTGTCCAACGTGGCCATGGACGCGGCCGCGCGTGGCGACAAGCCGGGGATTGTGAAGGGCACCGGCGTGTGGGGCGGCGGTGGCAAGGCTTCGGCCCAAGAGGAGAAGCCGGCGGAGGGGCCGGTCGTCGAAAAGAAAAAGCGCGATGCCGCTGGCCACTGGGCTGGAAACTCCGAACCGCGAACGCGGTTCATTCTGCTGCGGCACGGGCAGACGCAACACTCGGCCGAGATGCGTTTTTCCGGCGTTTCTAACCCGGACCTCACCGATATCGGCCGTGACCAGGCGAAGCGTGCCGCCGAGGCGCTGCGCACGTTCGGGCGCATCGACGCCATCGTTGCCTCCCCGCAAGCGCGCGCTCAGCAAACCGCGCAGTTCGCCGCCGAGGTGCTTGGCCTTGAAGTTCGTACTGACGAGGGCTTCCGCGAGCTCGACTTCGGCGACTACGAGGGCCTGACCCGCGACGAGGCGATTGCGAAGGGGGAGGAGACGTATGCGACGTGGCAGGAATCGCCAAACAACGCGCCCCCTGCCGGTGAGTCGCTGACAGCCTTCCACCGCCGCGTCACCCGCGCCCGACTGAAAATTCAGGAGCGCTACGAGGGCCAGAACGTGCTGGTGGTGACCCACATGACCCCGATCAAATCCATGGTCCGCCAGGCTCTCGGCGCGAACGCCGAACTGTTCAAGCACCTGTTTTTGGATCTTGCCAGCATCTCTGTCGTGGACTACTTCGGTGAATTCGGTGTGGTCCGCTGCGTCAACGACGTCGCCCACCACCGCGGGTAGAGGGGACTCGGGCTACGGACTGGGGGGTGTTCCTATATAGGTTGTCAACTCCGT
>NZ_KV821356.1:27386-37207 GCF_001815635.1 Corynebacterium sp. HMSC075D04 | reverse complement strand
GGTTTCACCGTCCACCGGAATCATGACACCCCACGCCGTACCGGGAAGCTCAATGAACACATGTTGATCGTCGCGAACCTTGTCTTGTGCGTGACGATACGCAGCGAGAGACGACTCCACAGACTCGGCATGAGCCGCACCACGCCGAGCAGCAGTCTTCTCCGACCGATCCTTGTCCAGCCCCATCGCCATGCCAGGTTTGCGTTTGTTAGCCGCGAACTTCTTTCCGCGACGAGCGTCCCGGGCAATGCGAGTTTGCATCGCCTCACGCTCCCGAACCTGCCTACTGTGAACCGCCTTCTTGTCCCGCACCTCCCGCATCGCTGCGTCCTGTTCGCTGGCCAGAGTTTCGCGGTAGGTGGAGTAGTTGCCGGGGAAAAGACGTAGCTTCCCGTCGTGAAGTTCTGCAATTTCGTCCACGGAATCCAACAAGTCGCGATCGTGGCTCACCACAATCGCAGGAACAGTGGATTTGGAAAGAGAACGAATCAGCTGGGCTTTCGCTTCCGCATCGAGGTTGTTTGTTGGCTCGTCCATCACGATGAAATCGGGGTTGTCAGACATGAGCGCAGCTAGTGCAACACGAACAGCCTCTCCACCGGACATGGTAGACAGCGGCCTGTCCAAGTTGAGCGGGAGGCCGTGAGCGGACAACACAGCCTGAGTTTCTTCGGCGGCATCCCACCGGTCACCAATGAGCTCGAACAATTCGGGATTGAACTGGCCACCTTCGACGGCGTTGATTGCCTCGATGATTTCGGTAACCCCAAAGACGTCCGAAACCGTAGTGTCCGGTTGCAGCCCAAGATCCTGAGGTAGGTAAGCGATTTTCGACGGGCGTTCGACCGAACCAGTGCTCGGCTGTAGCTCGCCGAGAATGACCCTGATCAGAGTCGTTTTTCCGGAACCGTTATCGCCGATTAAGCCGGTCAGGTGACTTGAAAATATGGCATTCAAGTCCGAGAAGCAGGAGGTTCCGTTAGGCCACTCGAGGGAGACGTTATTTAGGGAAATAGGCATGCTCATTCAACTTTCTGTTTCGTGTTAGGCGGAAACACGGAACATGAGCACGGCCTACTCCTTCCTTCGGGGACAATTCCTCGTCGATACTATGGCAGCGTCCGTTTGGGGTCAAGGGGTTTGTGCTGCTGTAAGTCGGGGTAGGTGTCGGCCACTCACAACCCCTCGCGGCTGACAGATTGCGGCGGAATCTGTCAGCGACCGGCATCGCGCCTGGTCAGAAATTGGCCCTGACAGATTTTGTGGAATCTGTCAGGGAGGAGGCCTTAACACCCGTAGCAGGCGGGCGTGCAAAATAGTTCCCGGCATCAGCGCGAAACCGGGAACTATTTTGCCTTTCCGAGGTGCCGACCTGGGGGAATGCCGGCGAGAAAGGGTCGAAACCCCCAAATAGTTCCCCGGCCGGGAACTATTTTCGGAAAGGGGCGCCCAACCGCCAACCGCCAACAACCCCTAGTGCTGGTGGTAGTCCGCCAGGAAGTTGCCGAGGCGCTCGATGGCGTTTTCCAACTGGGACGCCCACGGCAGGGTGACCACGCGGAAGTGGTCGGGAGTGGGGTAGTTGAAGCCGGTGCCTTGGACCATGAGGATCTTCTCGGATTTGAGGAGGTCGAGCATGAATCGTTCGTCGTCGTGGATGTTGTACATTTCGGCGTCGATTTTGGGGAAGCAGTACAACGCACCCTTGGGTTCGACGACGGAGATGCCGGGGATTTCGCGCAGTTTGCGGACGGCGATGTCGCGCTGTTTGCGTAGGCGGCCGCCGGCGCCGGTGAGTTCGTAGATGGACTGGCGGCCTCCCAACGCGACCTGGATGGCGTGTTGGCCGGGCACGTTGGCGCACAGGCGGGTACCCGACAACAGATCAAGCCCTTCGATGAATCCCTTGGCGCGGCGGCGCGGGCCGGTTACGACCATCCATCCGGCGCGGTACCCGCAGACGCGGTACGCCTTGGACAGGCCGTTGAAGGTGATGCAGAGGAGGTCGGGGGCGACTTCGGCCATGGAGATGTGCTTGGCGTCGTCGTAAAGTACGCGGTCGTAGATTTCGTCGGCAAGGACCATGAGCTCGTGCTCGCGGGCGATGTCGGCGATGCCTTCTAGGATCTCGCGGGAGTAGACGGCGCCGGTGGGGTTGTTGGGGTTGATGACCACGATCGCCTTGGTGCGGTCGGTGATCTTCGAGCGAATGTCTTCCAGGGACGGATTCCAGTTGTCCTCTTCGTCGCAACGGTAGTGGACGACGTTGCCGCCGGCGAGCGTGGAGGCGGCGGTCCACAGCGGGTAGTCGGGGGCGGGGATGAGGATTTCGTCGCCGTCGTTAAGCAGGGCTTGGGTGACCATGCTGATCAGTTCGGACACACCGTTGCCGAGGTAGACGTCGTCGATGTCGAAGTGCGGGAAGTCTTCGATCATTTCGTAGCGGGTGACCACTGCGCGGCGGGCGGAGGTGATGCCTTTGGAGGTGGTGTAGCCCTGGGAGGTGGGCAGGTTGGCGATCATGTCGCGCATGATCACGTCGGGCGCTTCGAAACCGAACACGGCGGGGTTGCCGGTGTTGAGTTTCAAAATGGTGTGCCCGTCACGTTCCATCTGCTCGGCGGTGGCGGTGACGGGGCCGCGGATGTCGTAGAAGACGTTCTTGAGTTTTTCCGCCTGGTCGAAGTGGCGGTGCGGTTTCAGTGGCTCGCTCATGGGTTACCACTGTAGGCCGGGTCTACTTCCGGCGGAAGCGATTGACGGTGTCTTGCGCGATGTTGAGCGCGTCGTTGGTCATTTGGTTGATTTGGTCTTTGCGTTGTGCGCGCATGAGGGCCTGCTGGTGGACCTGGGCGGCTTCGATTTCGAGTTGGCGGCGTTTGATTTCTTGGCGGCGCTGTTGTTCGAGTTGGCGCAGGCTGGGGGTGTACCAGGAGTCGGGCCCAACCTTCATTACGTAGAGCAGGATGAACAGGGTGGGGATGAGCAGTAGCGACAGGCCGGACAGCGCAGTTGATCCCGCGGCTCCGAAGATGCTCACCAGGCCGATGGAGCCGATGGTGCCGAGCCAGAACACGCCGGCGCGGGTGCGGCGCCCGGAGCGGCGTGCCTGCATGATTTCGGCTTGGCTGTACAGGACCGCATCGTCGGACACTTGCTTATCGACGACCCCACCGCCCCGGCCCGTCGGCAAATCCCCCAAAATCGGCTGCAGGTCCTGCTGCGTTTGGGCCTCGGCGACGGCTTGGCACCGGTTGTCAAACTCGGCCATGTCCAACCGGCCTTCGCCGAGCGCGCGGCCGAGGATGTCCATGGCGTCCATGCGCTCTTGGTCGCCGATGCGGAAGTTGCCGTAAGGGGTGCTCATGGACGCGATGTTAGTTCAATGCGTGCCACTGTTCGTCGATACCTGTGGTGCCGTCGGCGAAGCGCTGCTTTGTGGCGTCGTAGACCTCCTCGGGCAGCTGGTAGAAGTACACGCGCGGCATGACTGCTTCGGCGTTGTCGAGGTAGGTGGTGACAAACTCGCCGACGTTGTCCTTCTTCGCCGATTCCGCGTTGACGTAGATGAACAGCGGGCGCGACAGGGGGTAGTTGCCGCTCTTGGCTTCGTCGGCGGTGGGGGCGATGCCGTCGACGAGTACGTTGTCGATCTTGTTGCGCACCGTGCCCTCGGTGGCTAGGTAGTTGCCGATGCCCATGAAGCTCAGGCCGTTGACGTCTTCGGAGACCCACGTGGACAGTTCTTGGATGTCGTCGCTGGATTGGTAGTCGTCGCGGATGGTGTCGTTGCCAAGCACCATGTCCTCGAACACGCCGAGGGTGCCGGAGCCGGTGGGGCGCCCGTAGAGGTTGATTTTCTCGTTCGGCCAAGATGGGTCGATGTCGGACCAGGTGGTGACGGTGGATTCCTTCGACCAGATGTCGTGGAGTTGCTCGACAGTCAGGTCGGTGGCCCAGTCGTTGTCGGCGTGTTTGACGATGGTGATCGCGTCCAGACCAATCGGCAACTCGAAGAAGTCCACGCCGGCCTCGGCGCATTGTGCCTGGTAGTCAACGGAGGATTCGCTGCCGGGAATGGCGACGGAGGCGTCGTTGATGTCGGCGTCGCCTGCGCAGAACTTGTCAAAGCCGTCGGTCGAACCAACTGCCTCAAGCTCGGCGTCGAAGTTGTAGCGGTTGAGCATGTAGCGCGTGATCGGCTCGACTGTCGACGAGCCCGTGATGGTGAACGCCTCGCCGGCACCGGAACCAGAACCGGAATCGGAGCAGGCGCCCAGCGTCAGCGCCGCCGCGGCCGCGAGTGCGGCGGTGAGGGTTTTACGCATCGTTGTGACCCTTTCGCATTTCGACGCGGAACTCGCGAAGCAGTTTGAACAGGCTCGACCAGGACCCTTGCGCGTTGGCCCAGTATTCGGGGAAGTTCTCCAGCTCTTCTTCCTGCTCTGGGGTGACGTTCGGGTTGGTTTTCTTGTAGCGCGCGTGGTGGTCGGTGTCGGCGTCGGTGTCGTCGTTAAGTAGTGCTTGGTTGGTGGCGTGGCGGGCGGCGAGCTCGTCGCGAAGTTCAGCGGCGGTTTCCTCGAGCTCGTTGAGCAGGGCCACAAGGGCGTTGTCGGGGGCTTCGTTCTGGATGAGTTCCTGTGCCATTGGCGACAGGTCTGGTGTCTGGTTCGCGTCGGTCATGGTGCTGCTCCTTAGGTGAGCGCGTTGGAGATGAAAACGGCGAGGATCGGGATAGCGAAGAACACTCCGCCGATCCAGAGGAAGACGTAGAGCTTGTTCTTTACGGCGAGGCCGGCGAGCCAGTCAGAACCGGCCGGCGGCAGTTTGCTCATGAACGGGATGCCAAGGATCACGGCTGCGGCGCACACGTTGAATAGGGTGTGCACCAGCGCGCCTGCCATGGCGGCTTCGGCGTCCGCGCCGGAGACAGCGAACGCGGCGATCAGGCCGGTGACGGTGGTGCCGATGTTCGCGCCGACCACGAACGGGAACAGCGTGCGGACCTCGAACTTGCCGGAGGCCGCCAGCGGCACCGTCAGTGCGGTGGTGGTGGAGGAGGACTGCACCAGGGTGGTGATTACCGCGCCGGAGAGCAGGCCGACAAACGAGTTTTTGCCCAGCGCGGCGTAGAGGATCTCTTGGGCCTTGCCCACCAGCAGGGCGTTGAGCAGGTTGCCGATGAACTGGATGGACCACAGAATCAGTGCGATGCCGACGATGGACAGGACGATGCCGCCCCACATGTCGCCAAGCGGGGAAACAAGACTGCCAGCCAGGGCAACGAGCGGTTCGGTGATGGTATCCAGCCCGTCGCCGATGGCCTCGAAGGCACCGGCGACAACACCTTCGCCCTGGCCGCTCAGCGACGGCGCGATCGCCGACGCGGTGCGCGACAAGAAGCCGGTGAAGATCTCCAGCGGGAAGAAGATCAAGATGGCGATGAGGTTGAAGAAGTCGTGCACGGTCGCCATGGAGAAACCGTTTTTGAACTGGGTCTTGTTACCCGCCAGGCCGAGCGCGACCAGGGTGGAGGTCACCGAGGTACCCATGTTGGCGCCGAAGAGCATCGGTACCGCAATGCTCAGCGGTAGGCCACCGGCGATCATGCCGACCACAATCGAGGTGGTGGTCGACGACGACTGAATAATCGCCGTGGCCACCACACCAATGGCAAGGCCGACGAACGGGTTCTCGGCAAACGAGAACAGTTCCTTGGCCTGGTCGCCGGCAACCATTTTGAAGCCGTCGCCGATCATGCCCACGCCGTTGAGCAGCAGCCAAACACCGAGCGCTACGGCGATCCAGTTCGCGGCCTGCTTGGCGGCGCCGTCGAGAGGCAAAAAGCCCAGTGGATCCTTGGGAGCGTCATCCTTCCGGGTGGCGGTGTTCTCCGGGTTTTCCGGTGCTGCTTCCTTAAGCGCGGTGCCCCCGCCCGCTGCGTGTGTGTTCATGCTCGCCCAATCACTCGTGTACGGCAGTCGTTCGCGCTGACCGTACACACGCAGAGTGAAATCTGGGTGAACGCTGGGAGAACTCTCCTAGTCCTCTCCGAATTGCGATTGGTGCAGTTTCCAATATGCGCCTTGCTTTGCGACGAGCTCAGCGTGGCTGCCCTGCTCCACAATCGTTCCGTGTTCCATGACGAGGATGGTGTCGGCGCCGCGGATCGTCGACAAGCGGTGTGCGATGACGAATGAGGTGCGGTTGGAGCGCAGCGCGTTCATCGCCTGCTGGACCAGCACCTCGGTGCGGGTGTCCACTGAGGAGGTGGCTTCGTCGAGAATCAGCAGTGCGGGCTGGGAGAGGAACGCGCGCGCGATGGTGATCAGTTGGCGCTCACCTGCGGAGATGGAGCCGCCGTCTTGGTCGACGATGGTGTCGTAGCCCTCTGGCAGCGCGTGCACGAAACGGTCCACGTAGGTGGCCTTCGCAGCGGCGATGACCTCCTCGTCGGTGGCGTCGAGGCGGCCGTAGCGGATGTTTTCCATGATCGTGCCCTTGAACAGCACGGCGTCTTGCAGCACCATGCCGATCTGGCTGCGCAGCTCGGCGCGAGGCATGTCTCGGATGTCGGTGCCGTCGATGGTGATCGCACCCGCGTCGACGTCGTAGAACCGCATGATCAGGTTCACCAGCGTGGTTTTGCCGGCGCCGGTGGGGCCGACGATCGCGGCGGTCTGGCCCGGTTCGACGCGTAGGTTCAGGTGCTCGATGAGCGGGGGAGCGTCGCTGCGATCCGTCCCGTAACCAAAGGAGACGTCGTCGAACTCCACGAGACCTTCGACGCGCTTGCCCTTGCGGTCCGGGGCCTGGTCTTCGGGTTCCTCCTCTGCGTCGAGTAGCTCGAAGACGCGCTCAGCGGACGCGACGCCGGATTGCAGCATCTGCATCATGCCGGCGATTTCGCCGAGCGGCTGGTTGAACTGGCGGGAGTACTGGATGAACGCGGTGGCATCCCCAAGCGTGAGGCGACCGGAGGCGACCTTCACACCACCGAGTACCGCGATGGCCACGTACGACAGGTAGGAGACGAACTGCATGATCGGGTGCATCGAGTTGGCCAGGAACTGCGCCTTCTGGGCAGCGCCGGCGAGTTCCTCGTTGCGTTCGTCGAACTGGGCGCGCAGCTGGTCGGTACGGCCGAAGATGACCGCCACGTCATGGCCGGAGAAGGACTCCTCGACATGCCCGTTGACGTCGCCGGTGGCCTTCCACTGGGTGGTGAACTGCTTCTGGCTTCGCGTGCCTACCACCGCCATGGCCAGGCCGGTCAGCGGAATGGCCAGCAGGGCGACGAGTGCCAACTGCCAGGAGATGGCGAACATCATGACCAGGATGCCAACGACGGTCAGGATCGCGTTGAACAGCGAGGACAACGACTGCTGTAGGGCTTGCTGGACGTTGTCTACGTCGTTGGTTGTGCGCGACATGACGTCGCCACGCTGACGGGTATCAAAGTAGGACAGCGGCAGGCGGTTGATCTTCGCTTCAACCCGTTCGCGCAGGCTGAACACTGCCCGGATGGATAGTTTGTTCAGGATCGCGCCCTGCGCCCACATCAACACCGCAGAGGCCAAGTACAGCACCAGGACCAGCACGATCAGGTCGCGGAGACGGTCAAAGTCGATGCCGCTGCCCGGGGTGAGGTCCATCGCGCCGGCCATGTCCGCGAACCGATCCTGGCCGGCCGCCCGCATCGCTTCGACGGCTTGTTCCTTGGTGGTGCCGGGCGGGAGTTGCTTGGACACCACGCCGGAGAAGATCACGTCCATGGCGCGGCCCATCACACGCGGGGCGTAGACGGCAAGCACGACGGACAGGGCGTTCATGACAAACACCGCCGTCAGCGCCGCCTTGTAGGGGGCGAGCAGCCCAAGCAGGCGTTTCGCGGACGGCCAGAAGTTCTTCGCCTTGCGCGGCGCCTTGCTGGAGAAGTCGTCGCCGGCCATCTTCTCTTCGTATTCGGCGAGTTGCTCATCAGACAACTCGGTCATCTGCTCACTCATGCGTCCACCTCCGCCTGGCTACGTTCGATCTGACGGTAGGTCTCGGACTGCGCCAGCAGTTCTTCATGCGTGCCGCGGGCGACGATGCGCCCGGCCTCCATGACCAGGATCTGATCCGCATTGCGTATCGACGCCACCTTCTGCGCCACCACAATCACCGTCCGGTCCTGAACCGTCTCGCGCATCGCGGCGTTCAGGTTTGCCTCGGTGGTGGCATCCAGCGCGCTAAACGAGTCGTCGAACACATACACCTTCGGATCCGCCACCAGCATCCGCGCAATGCATAGACGTTGGCGCTGACCACCGGAAACGTTCGTGCCGCCCTGGGAGATCGGCATGTCCAGATCCTCCACGAACGACGCCTGCGCGGTCCGCAGCGCCGCCCACAGTTCCGCATCGGTCGCCTCAGGGTTGCCCATGCGCAGGTTCGACGCCACCGTTCCCGAAAACAGCCACGGCTTCTGCGGCACCATCGCCACCGCCCGCACGAGATCCGCGCGAGGCATGGTGGTCACCGGGGTGTCGTCGATAAGCACACGCCCTGACGTGGGCGAATACAACCGCGGCAGCAGCCCCACCAGCGTGGTTTTGCCACTGCCGGTCGCGCCGATGATTGCCGTGGTCGTGCCCGGACGCGCCTCAAACGAAATCTCCTCCAGCACCGGCTTTTCCGCGCCGGGGTAGGTGTACGACACATCCTCGAAGCGCACGACGCCACTGCTTATCGACGACCCCACCGTCGCCGGCGCCTTCACCTCATGCCCAAGCACCTCCTCGATGCGGGTGGCGCACACGATCGCGCGCGGCAGCATCATGAGCATGAACACACCCATCATCACCGCCATGAGAATCTGCATCAGGTACTGCATAAACGCGGTAAGCGAACCGACTTCGACCAGGCCGTCGTCGACACGATGCCCGCCGAACCACAACACCGCCGCCGTGGCCAGGTTCAGGATCAGCATGATCGCCGGGAACATCGTCACAAACACCCGGCCGATGTTCAGGCTCAGCCTGGAGATGTCCTCGTTGGCCTCCGTGAAACGCTGCGCCTCGAACTCCTCGCGGCCGAACGCACGCACCACACGGATGCCGGCGATCTGCTCACGCAACAGACCGTTGATGTTGTCCAGCTTCGACTGCATCTTGCGAAACATCGGCATCAACAACCCCGCAGTGATACCGACAACCACGGTGAGCACCAACACCGCCGTGACCACCAGCCACGACATACCCGCATCCTGGCGCAACGCCATAATGATGCCGCCGATAGCCATGATCGGCGCCGCCACCATAAAGTTCATGAACAGCAGAAACGTCATCTGCACCTGCTGCACGTCGTTCGTCCCGCGCGTGACCAAGGTGGCGGTGCCGAAGTGTGACATGTCCTCGTGGTCAAAGCCCGTCACGCGCTCGTACACCGCCGCGCGGACATCGCGGCCCGTTTTCATCGCGGCCTTGGATGCGAACCACGTCGCCCCGATCGCCGCCACGACCTGCACCAGCGCCACCACCAGCATCGTGCGACCGACCCGCCAGATGTACGGCACGTCAGCCTGCGCGACACCGTTATTGATGATGTCCGCGTTCAAATCCGGCAAGTACAGCGTTGCCAGCGTCGTGACCAGCTGCAGCACGATCACCAGCGCAATCGTCGGCGCGTAGCGTTTTCCAAATCGCGTGGTTAAGCGGATGAGATCCACGTGGGTGCCCTTTCTGTAGGTAACCGGGCAAGTGTAGACGTTTCTGGCGTGCTGCTGCCTAAAAGACGATATCGCCTTTTACAGGGTGCGCCGTTGCAAAACCCCAGGT
>NZ_KV821356.1:0-27286 GCF_001815635.1 Corynebacterium sp. HMSC075D04 | reverse complement strand
TACAGGGTGCGCCGTTGCAAAACCCCAGGTCGCGGTCCGGTGGTTGGTGTAAAAGACGATATCGCCGTTTGGGCTGTGGTTGTAGCAGCGGTCCGCGGGGTGCGTCATGTCGATTTTGCAACAAAAAATCGACACATCGCGCGGACGTGTTTATTCTTTCGACATGACTGGAAACACAGCGGCGTTCGACCCTGCGAAGCCGTACAACGATCTTCCGCCGCTGCCACCACAGCACACGCTTGAGACCGCAAAGGTGCTCAAGGCTGTTATCGACGCTCGCAGCGAACTGGCCGCCCTCAACACCGCATGCCGGTTGATCCCGAACCCGGAGATCATCACCTCCACTATCCCGTTGCGTGAGGCGCAGGCATCGACAGAGATCGAAAACATTGTGACCACGAACGATGAGCTGTTCCGGGCTCAGTGGAGCATCGATCTGGAGCCTACGCCGGCAACCAAGGAAGCGCTGCGCTACCGCGATGCTCTGCGGCGCGGCGTGGACCTGATCGTGGATAGGCCGGTGTCGGAGAAGGTTGCGGTTGAGGTGTGCTCGACCCTGCAGGGTGGGCAGGCCACGCTCCGCTCAACACCGGGTACCTACATCGGCGACCCGGTCACGGGCACGCGCGCGTACACCCCACCCGAAGGCCTCGACGTGCTGCAACGCCACCTTTCGGCGTGGGAACGCTACATCTACTCGGACCACGGGTTGGATCCGCTGGTGTTGATGGCGGTGACGCATTACCAGTTCGAAGCTATCCACCCGTTTTACGACGGCAACGGCCGCATCGGCCGCATCCTCAACATCTTGTTGTTGCTGCAAGAGAAGGTGTTGTCACTGCCGGTGCTGTATCTGTCAGGGACGATCGTCGATAGGAAAGCGGAGTATTACCGGCTGCTGCGCGCGGTCACCGCAGACGGTGGGTGGGAGCAGTGGATCCTGTTCATGGTCAACGCGGTGACTGAGTCGGCCCGGAGCACAAGCTTGCTTATCGACGACCTCCGCACCCTCCAGGACACCACCACCGCCCGTGTCCGCGAAGCCGGCATCTCGCCAGCAGCCGAACTGGCGGAGCTGCTGTTCGTTCAGCCGTATGTCCGCATCACGGACGTGATCGATGCGGGACTGGCGAAGCGGCAGACAGCATCGATGTGGCTGTCGCAGCTGGTCGGGGCCGGCATCCTCGAAGAACAGAAGGCGGGGCGGTCGAAGGTGTTTCTGAACACGGCAGCGCTCGAGGTGCTGACCCGACGCTAAACCCCGATATCGTCTTTTACAGGGTGCGCCGTTGCAAAACCCCAGGTCGCGTCTCGCCGATCGGTGCAAAAGACGATATCGCCTTTTTGGCTGTGGGGGCCGCTACGGTGCGCGGGCGCGTCATGTCGATTGGGCAACGAAAAATCGACACGTCGCGCGGACGTGTCGATTCGGTGTACATCAAGCGGTGCGCGCTGTTGGGTGTGCGCGGGCCGCGCACCACACGGCGTTACTCGCCGGCGCGGGAGTGGCCCAGCATGTCTTCCCACTCGACGATCTTCTTGCGCTCACGCGGGAAGGTCGGGTCGGCGGCGCCGAGGGCGCGCTCGGCCTCGTCGAGTTTGTACCAGCCGGCCCAGGTGGCGTAGTCGATGCCGCGCTCGCGAAGCAGGTCGAGGATCTCGTCCTTGCCGGTGTGGGTCGGTGCGGCGAGCTTGCCGGCGTCGGCGTCGGCGATGAGCATGTCGGTGGTTTCCTTCGCGTCCGACTTGGTGTTGCCGATCAGGCCGACCGGGCCGCGCTTGATCCAGCCGGTGACGTACAGCTTCTCCTCCGGTGCGGCACCCTCTTCGGCGGTGACCAGGACGCGGCCACCGTCGTTAGGAATGACGTGGCGCTCGAGGTCGAACGGGACGCCCTCGACCGGCTCGGAGCGGTAGCCAACGGCGTGGTAGACCTGCTGGACCGGCCAGTCGGTGAACTTGCCGGTGCCACGGATGCCACCCTTGCCGTCGAGTTCCTGGCGCTCGGTGCGCAGGCCGGTGATGTTGCCGGCGTCGTCGGTAAGCACCTCGACCGGTTCCTCGAAGAAGTGGATGTAGATCTTGTGCGGGGAGTCGTCCGGCTCGCGCATGGCGTACTGCTCAAGCACTTGGCAGTTGAGGTCGATGGATTTGTCGGCGCGACGGACCTCTTCGGAGAGCTGGTCGTAGTCGATGTCCTCCGGGTCGACGAGCACCTGGATGGTGTCGGACTCGTCGAGTTCGCGCAGTTCCTTCGGGGTGAACTTCGCCTGGGCGGGGCCGCGGCGGCCGAACATGTGGACCGTCTCGGCCTGGTTCTTCTTCAGGGACTCGTAGACGTTGTCCGGGATCTCGGTGACGGCGAGCTCGTCGGCGGTCTTGGCCAGCACGCGGGAGATATCCAGGGCCACGTTGCCCACGCCGATAACGGCGACTTCCTTGGCCTCGAGGTTCCAATCGCGCTCGAAGCGCGGGTTGCCGTCGTAGAAACCGACGAACTCGCCAGCGCCGATGGATTTGTTGCCGCCCGGGATGAGCAGTTCACGGTCGCGTACAGCGCCGGTGGAGAGGACGACGGCGTCGTAGTAGTCGCGCAGCTCGTCGATGGTGATGTCGCGGCCGACGGTCACGTTGGCGATAAGGCGCAGGTTGTCTTTGTCCAGCACGTTGTGCAGGGATTTCACAATGCCCTTGATGCGCGGGTGGTCGGGCGCAACACCGTAGCGGATGAGGCCGAACGGGGCGGGCATCTGCTCGAAAAGGTCGACGTGGATGTCGTGCTCTTCGTTGCGGATGAGCAGGTCAGAGGCGTAAATGCCGGCGGGGCCGGCGCCGATGACGGCGACGCGCAAGCTCATAGGTGATGGTCCTTTCGCAAAAGGGGAATTTTTTCGATGACCGACACTATAGCGCATAGACAGATCGGTCTTAAAGTGTCAGCGATTTACATTCGTGTTTCGCGGGACAAGTAAAACAGGCCTTGATGGACGCGGTCAACCTATTACATTCACGCGCTTAACCGGCAGTTTCGGCGTTTTGGTTGTGCTAGACAGGCCGGTACGGCATGCTTGCCCATCAACACCGAAATGAACAGCATCGCCGAACCGACCGGTCTACTTTTGGAGGGCCCGTGACCGCACCAACGAAAACCGCGAAACCGCGCGCAAAGAAGCCGCAGGGGCAATGGCTTATCGACGGCACCGCGCCGCTCAACCACGATGAAGAAATCAAGCAGGCGTCCCCGGTCCTCGACGTGAAGCAGCGTGTGATCGATACCTATTCCAAGGGCGGCTTCGACTCGATCGATCGCGAGGACCTGTACCCGCGCTTCAAGTGGCTTGGCCTGTACACCCAGCGCAAACAGAACCTGGGTGGCGAGTTCACCGGCGAGGACAACAAGGTGCTTGAGGACAAGTACTTCATGATGCGCATCCGTTTCGACGGAGGCATCTGCTCCACCGCGCAAGCCCGCGCCGTCGGGGAGTTGTCCCGCGATTACGCCCGCTCCACGGTGGACCTGACGGATCGGCAGAACATCCAGTTCCACTGGGTGCGCATCGAGGACGTCCCGGCGATCTGGGAGAAGCTGGAGGCGAACGGCCTGAACACCTGGGATGCCTGCGGGGATGTGCCGCGCGTGATCCTAGGCTCGCCGGTGGCCGGCATTGCCAAGGATGAGATCATCGACGCCACGCCCGCGATTCGGCAGATCCAGGAGATCGTTACCGCAGAGGAGTTCCAAAACCTGCCGCGTAAGTTCAAGTCCGCCATTTCCGGCAATGCGCGCCAGGACGTGGTCCACGAGATCAACGATCTTGCCTTCATTGGTGTCGAGCACCCCGAGCTCGGCCCCGGTTTTGAGTGCTATGTGGGCGGAGGCTTGTCGACGAACCCGATGCTGGCACAATCCCTCGGCGCCTTTGTCACCCTCGAGCAGGTCCCGGACGTGTGGGCGAACGTGGTGCGCATCTTCCGCGACTACGGCTACCGGCGCCTGCGCAACCGTGCCCGTCTGAAGTTCCTCGTGGCCGAGTGGGGTGTGGAGAAGTTCCGCGAGATCCTCGAAGAGGACTATCTGGGATACAAACTCCCGGACGGCCCGCACGCCCCGAACAACCTGGTAGACCGCGACCACATCGGCGTGCATGAGCAGAAGGACGGCAACCTGTACATCGGTGTGAAGCCGACGCTGGGCCACATGTCGGGCGAGCAACTCATCGCCCTGGCTGACCTGGCGGAGAAGTACGGCGTGACGGATCTGCGCTTCACCCCGTTCAAAGAGGTGTTGCTGCTTGGGGTCGAGCCGGGTGCCGTGGAAAACCTTCAGGCGGATCTGGAGGAGATGGGCCTGTACTCCAAGCCGAGCGAGTTCCGCCGCGGCCTGCTGTCGTGCACTGGCCTGGAGTACTGCAAGTTGGCGCACGTGACCACCAAGTCCCGCGCCATCGAACTCGCCGATGAGTTGGAGGAGCGCTTCGGGGACCTGGATTCGCCGATCACCATTTCGCTCAACGGTTGCCCGAACGCCTGCGCCCGCCACCAGGTCTCCGACATCGGTTTGAAGGGCCAGATGGTGGATAACGGCCACGGCGAAAAGGTCGAAGGCTTCCAGGTACACCTTGGCGGCACGATCGGCGAGGGCGCGAACTTTGGCCGGAAACTGCGTGGTCACAAGGTGTTGTCCAGTGAGTTGACGGAGTATGTGGCCCGGGTGGTGCAGCGCTTCGTCGATAAGCGTGAAGGCGCTGAGACCTTCCGCGACTGGGTCGCGCGCGCCGACGAGGAGGACCTGCGATGAGCTTTCGCCGCGAACCAAACCCGAACCGCAACTTTCCCACCTTCTGCCCCTACTGCGGTGGCGAGGACCTGTGGCCGAACGAACAGACCGAATTCGCGTGGAAGTGCTGCGAATGCCTCCGCATCTTCGAGGTGAAGTTCCACGGACAGGACGACCCGCAAGGCGCGCCGTCGAAGGCGCCATCCACGGAAGAAGCGCTGCAGGCCTCGCTCGCACGCCACGGCCACACCGGCGCATTGAAAGGCAACCAATGATTAACCTGCTCAACCAGCCCAGCGACTTCCGCGACCCCGATATCAGCCCCGACGGCCCGACAACGACATCGCCGCTGCCCGAAGAGGTGGCGCAGCAAAACGCATTGCTTGTCGACGACTGGGCCGCCCAACTCCACCACGCCCCCGCCTCCGAGATTCTCCAGTGGGCGAACGAATACGCGCCGGGGCCACTCGTGGTGACCCTGTCTATGGAAAACACGGTGCTCGCCGAACTTGCGCAGCGTCACCTGCCCGGCGCGGACTTTCTGTTCCTGGATACCGAGTACCACTTCCCGGAAACCCTTGAGGTGGCCGACCAGGTGGAGGCACGCTACCCCTCACACCGCTTGGTGCGGGCGAAGGCGCAACTGACCCGCGCACAGCAGGACGAGACGTACGGGCCGAACCTGTACCTGCGCGCCCCGGGTGCGTGCTGCCGCATGCGCAAGGTCGAGCCGCTGGCGGTGCATATGAGCCCGTACGCCGGCTGGATCACCGGGCTGCGCCGCGCCGACGGACCCACCCGCGCCGACGCGCCCGCGCTCAGCCTCGATGCAACCGGCCGGTTGAAGATCTCCCCGCTGGTCACCTGGTCCCTGGAGGACACCGCCGCATTCGAGCGCGACAACGACCTGATCATCCACCCGCTGACCCGACAGGGCTACCCCTCCATCGGCTGCGCCACCTGCACCCTGCCCGTGGCGGAAGGGGAGGACCCACGCGCCGGGCGCTGGGCGTTTGCCACCAAGACAGAGTGCGGCCTGCACGAGTAGCCGAGAAGCGCAACAACCGGACAACAAGGAGCAACACAATGACGCAAGCAACGGCAACGGCAACGCAGCTATCGCCGCACCTGAAGGATTTAGAAAACGAGTCGATCCACATCATCCGCGAGGTGGCGGGGCAGTTCGACAAGATTGGCCTGCTGTTTTCCGGCGGGAAGGATTCCTGCGTGGTGCTGGAACTAGCGCGCCGCGCGTTTTACCCGGCTAAGCCGCCGATTGAGCTGCTGCACGTGGATACGGGGCATAACTTCCTGGAGGTGATTGAGTTCCGGGATGGTGTCGTCGATAAGCATGGGCTCCGTCTGCGAGTCGCGCATGTGCAGGATTGGATCGACCGCGGTGACCTGCAAGAACGCCCCGACGGCACCCGTAATCCGCTGCAAACCGTGCCGCTGGTGGAAACCATCGCCGAGGTCGGATACAACGCCGTGCTGGGCGGGGCGCGTCGCGACGAAGAGCGTGCCCGCGCCAAAGAACGCGTCTTCTCCGTCCGCGACTCCTTCGGCGGCTGGGACCCGCGCCGCCAACGCCCCGAACTGTGGGACCTTTACAACGGCGCGACCCTGCCCGGCGAAAACGTCCGCGTCTTCCCAATTTCCAACTGGACCGAAGCCGACGTGTGGGAGTACATCGGCGCGCGTGGCATCGAACTGCCATCCATCTACTACGCCCACGACCGCGAAGTGTTCAGCCGCGACGGTATGTGGCTCACCCCCGGCGAATGGGGAGGCCCCCGCGACAGCGAACAGCTTCACACGCGCCGGGTGCGCTACCGCACCGTCGGCGACATGTCCTGCACCGGCGCCGTCGACTCCGACGCCGAAACGATCGACGAAGTCCTCGTCGAGATCGCTAACTCCACCCTGACCGAACGCGGCGCAACTCGTGCCGACGACCGCCTGAGCGAATCCGCCATGGAAGACCGCAAGAAGGAAGGCTACTTCTGATGACCGCCCCAACCATCGCACCCGCTACTACCTCCGAAAACGCCCCTGAAACCGGCGCTGCCGAAACTGCCACCGCCGCACTGTCCGCCCGCGAGACGCTGCGCCTGTGCACCGCCGGCTCCGTCGACGACGGCAAGTCCACCTTCGTCGGCCGCCTGCTGCACGACACAAAGTCGGTGCTCGCCGACCAACTCGCCTCCGTGGAGCGCACCTCCGCCGACCGCGGCTTCGAGGGCCTGGACCTGTCGCTGCTGGTTGATGGCCTGCGCGCTGAGCGCGAGCAGGGCATCACTATCGACGTGGCCTACCGCTACTTCGCCACCGACAAGCGCACGTTCATCCTCGCCGACACCCCAGGCCACGTGCAGTACACGCGCAACACCGTCACCGGCATGTCCACGTCGCAAGTGGTGGTGCTGCTTGTCGACGCCCGCAACGGCGTCGTCGAACAAACCATCCGCCACCTCACCGTGGCCAAACTGCTCGGCGTGCGCACCGTGATCTTGGCGGTGAACAAGATCGACCTCGTTGATTATTCGCAGCAGCGTTTCGACGAGATCAAGGCCGAATTCGACGCCAAGGCCGGCGAACTCGGCATCGAGGAGCCGCACGTCGTGCCGATTTCCGCGCTGCGCGGCGATAACGTCGCGGAGCGCAGCGACGCGACGCCCTGGTACACCGGCCCGACCGTGCTCGAACTGCTGGAGAGCATCCCGGTACAGCGCGGCCGCGCCGATGACCTGGACTTCCGTTTCAACATCCAGGTCGTGCTGCGTGAACACGCCTCCGACTACCGTGCCTACGCGGGCCGCGTCAACGCCGGATCGATCACGGTTGGCGACGAGATCCTCGCCCCCTACGGCCGCACCACCACCGTCGCCGGCATCGACACCGCCGACGGCCCCGTGGACACCGCCCATGCCGGCGACTCCGTGGCGCTGCGGCTCACCGACGACATCGACCTCACCCGCGGTGACCTGCTGGCCTCCGGCTCACGCCCCGAGGATGTGCGCGAGTTCGACGCCACCGTCGTCGGCCTCAACGAGAAGGACCTGCGCGCAGGCCAAGCTGTGAAGCTGCGCATCGGCACTGCGTTCGTCCGCGCCCGCGTGGCCAGCGTCGAGCGCGTCCTGGACATCGACGGCGCCGAAGGCGACAACACCGCAGCCGAGGCAGTCGCACTCAACGACATCGCGCACGTGACCATCCACACCGCCGACGAACTGCCCGTCGAGCAGTACGCAGCCCGCGGTGCGGTGGGCAACTTCCTCCTTGTCGACCAGGCAAGTGGGAACACGTTGGCGGCTGGGCTCGTCGGAAAGCGCCTGCGGTAACACCCATGACCGCGCTGATCACCCTTTCCCACGGCTCGCGGCACCCCCGCGCCAAGGAAGGCATCCGCGCGCTCACCCAAGCCGCGGCCGCGCAACTCGGCGTGGAGTGGGCCGACGCCCACCTGGAGTTCGACACACCGACCCTCGCCGAGGCAGCTGCTTGCTTATCCTCGTCGCGCGCGATCGTGGTCCCGCTGCTGTTTACCCGCGCATTCCACGCCAAAATCGACGTGCCGCGCCACCTCGCCGAAGCCCGCCAGCACTGCGACCTCGTGCTTGCTGAGCCGCTCGGCACCGGCAGCGACATCGCCGATGTCCTTGCGCGCCGCTTGCGTATCGACGACCCCACCGCCACCCACGCAACCCTTTTCCCAGTCGGCACCTCCAACCCTGAACAAGCCGCCAACTACGACCGCCTCGCCGCCGAAGTGGCCAAGCGTGCCGGGGTGGAAACGGCAGTGGTGTCGGCGACGCGTGGTCAGCGGCGCTTCACAGATACGCATGTGCTCCCACTGTTTGTCACCCACGGAACCCTGCTCGACCGGATCCCAGACCACCTGCCGGCATCCGGGCCGCTGACCACAGACCTCGCGCGGATCGTCGCCAACCGATACCGCGCCGCCGAGAAAGGCGCCTGACATGTACAAACTCGAAACACTGCTGCTCATCGCAGTCACAGGTCTTGCCGCGCAACTTGTCGACGGCGGCCTCGGCATGGGCTTCGGCGCCACCTCTTCCACCATGCTCATCGCGCTCGCCGGTATCACCCCGGCCGCTGCCTCCGCCGTCGTCCACACCGCGGAGCTGGGCACCACACTCGCCTCCGGCGTAGCCCACACGCGCTTCGGCAACGTGGACTGGCGCACCGCCTGCGCGATCGGCATCCCCGGCGCCATCGGGGCGTTTCTCGGTGCAACCGTGCTCGTGCGGCTTTCCACCGAAGCGGCACGTCCGGTGATGTCGCTGATCCTCGCGCTAATCGGGCTGAACCTCATGCTGCGCTTCGCCCGGGGGCTCACCCAACGCAAACTCGCCGCGAAGCCTCACTCGCGCGGCTTTCTCGCAGGCCTCGGGCTCTTCGGCGGATTCATCGACGCCACCGGCGGCGGAGGCTGGGGACCCGTCACCACCTCCACGTTGCTTACCGCAGGGCGTGCCGAGCCGCGCCGCATCGTCGGCACCGTCAACACCGCCGAGTTCCTGGTCACCCTCGCCGCAACACTCGGGTTCGCGGTTGGGATGTGGCGTGACCTCGTCGCAAATCTCGCGGGCGTGCTGGCTCTGCTCATCGGTGGCGTCATCGCCGCGCCCATCGGCGCGTGGATGGTCAGCCGTATGAACCCCATCGCGCTCGGCGGCGTCGTCGGCACCCTGATCGTGCTGCTGAACCTGCCCGTCGTCTTGTCGTATGCCGGCATGACCAGCGGACTCTGGGTCGTCCGCTTGCTTATCGTTGCAATCGGAGCCGCCCTCTCCTGGCGAGGCATCCAACGCGCCCGCGCCAACTCCCGCGCCGCATCCGAGCGCGAAGGCGCAACAGTGGTGGAGCCACAGCCTGCCCGCATACGATAAGCAACTATGTCTGATTTGCTCATCGTTGCAGCCATGAAAGAAGAAGCCGCCGACATCATGTCCGGGGGCGACCACGAAGTACTCATCACCGGCATCGGCACCCTGCCCGCCGCGATTGCCCTGACCCGCCGCCTCTCCGAGGGGCCGCTGCCGTCGCGCGTGATCAACGTCGGCACGGCAGGCGCGCTTGTGGACCTCGCCCCCGGCGTCTACGAGATTTCCGACGCCGTCAAGCACGACTTCAAAGTCGGCGGCACCTCCGACATCACCGACTTTGTCTACCCACGCTGGTTCACCTTCGAACCCCTCACCGACCTGCCGAAAGCCAAACTGGCCACCGGTGATGCGTTTGTGAACCGCTCTGATCTTCGCGACGAGCTCGCCAAGGAATGCCAACTCGTCGACATGGAGGGCTACGCGCTTGCTGCCGTCTGCTCCACCTTTGGCGTCCCGCTGACCCTGCTCAAGCAGGTTTCGGACTCCGCCGACGAAGGCGCCTCCGCCATCTGGGAAGCAGCCCTTGAGCGCGCCCGCGTGGAACTCGAAGAAGCCCTGCGTGAGCACCTTCGCTGAAGACGCGGGCATTTCGCTTGACGACGACCCCACGTCCCTCTTCCAGCTCCTCGTCCTGTGCATGCTGCAAGCGAAGCCCATACGCGCCACCGTCGCCGTCGACGCCGCACGCGGACTGTTCGACGCCGGCCTGACCTCACCATCTGCACTGGTTGAAGCGCCGCGCTCGCAATTGATCCGCATCTTCGGCGCCGCCGGCTACGCCTGCGCTACCATGTTCGCCCGCGAGGCGCAGGGGGTGTGGCCGGAGTTGGCGCCGGTCTTCGACAAGAAGGCACTGCAGGGGGCCGCGAAGTTGGGACTGCCGGAAGATGCGCAGGAGCTCGAATCGCACGCCCGGTCCGAGGGTGTTGCCTTGCCCGCTTTCGCTGCCCACCTAGTCAAAGTGGCCCTCGGCGTTGAATGATCGGTCGTGGCAGGCGGATCGTCTAGCTAGACCTTCTGCCGGACTAGACGATCAAGCATTCCGCGCTGAATTTCCCCAGGTGAAGTTGCAACTGGTTTTCATTTAGGGGCGAATCGTCTAGCAGCATCAGAGGCGAGCTAGACGATCCGCTCCGAACAGCTCCCAGACATGCAGAAAGCCCGCCGGCGTAAACGCGCCAGCGGGCTAAAAGCAGCTACCTCGCAGAAGTTACTTTGCAAACTCCTCGACGAGTGCGGCGTTGAAGGCCGGCAGGTCGTCCGGGGTGCGCGACGAGATGACACCGGAGTCGATGACAACTTCCTCGTCGACCCACTCGGCACCTGCGTTGACCAGGTCGGTCTTCACGTTGGCAACGGAGGTGATCTTCACGTCCTTCAAGACGTCTGCGTCGGTCATGATCCAGCCTCCGTGGCAGATCACGCCGATCGGCTTGCCTGCGTCCTTGAACGCCTTGACCAGGGCGACGGCGTCGGAATCAACGCGGATGGCATCCGCGTTGAGGGTGCCGCCCGGGAGGATGAGGGCGTCGTAGTCGGCAGCCTTGGCATCGGCGGTGGTGACGTCGACGGCGACCTTGGCGCCCTTCTTGCCCTCGATCTCACCGGTTTCGGTGGAGACGACCTTGGTGGTTGCGCCGGCTTGTTCGACGGCCTCCTTCGGGGAGGTCAGTTCGGAATCTTCAAAGCCGTCGGTCGCGAGGATTGCGATGGTCTTGTTATTCAGATCGGCCATTGGTATTTCCTTTCGTCGATAACCAATTGCGGCACACCACCGTACCTAGTCTTCGTCGTTCACGCCGGGGAGGCGTCCGGGTGGGTTGGTGTCGATGTCGGACGGGGTGTCGTCGTCAAGCGGGACGCGCGTGGAGCCAAGCCCCTCTTTCACGGGCTCCTTCTCGCGTTTGGCCAGGCGCATCATGTGGTCGCGCACGGCGAGGAAGGATTCCTTGGAATCCATGGTCTGAGTTTGTTGGGTGGCCATGGCTATCTCGTCGGCGGTGATCTCGCCGGAGCGCAGCGAGACCATTTCAGCCCAGTAACGCAGCCACACGGCGGCGACAGCGGCAACCGGAACCGCGAGGAACGCGCCGACGATGCCGAACAGGGTGCCGCCGACAGCGACGGCGAGCAGGACCACGGCGGCGTGTAGGCCCATCGCCTGGGACTGCAGGATCGGCGAGAGAACGTTGCTCTCCAGCTGCTGTACGGCGATGATGAGGATGAGCACGAACACGGCGTTCATGAACCCGTTGGACACCAACGCGATGATCACCGCCAGAGCGCCTGCAGAAATCGCACCGACGATCGGGATGAAGCCGGCGAAGAACGTGATCACCGCGAGCACCGGCCACAGTGGCACGCCGAGGAACAGTAGGCCGAGACCGATGAAGATGGCGTCAACACCGGACACGATGGCCTGGGTGCGGATGAATCCGGACAGGGTGTTCCAGGAGCGGCTGCACACTTCGGTGAGGTGCCAACCAGCGCGCACGCCGGTGTACTTGCGCACCCATGGCAGGAAGCGGTCGCCGTCTTTGAGGAAGAAGAAGGTGAGCACCAGGGTCAGTGCGAGCGTGGTGCCTACCGACGCAATCGCGCCCAGGCCCGAGAACACTCCCGACGCAATGTTGGAGGCCTGGCCCTTGGCAAAGGCGGTGACTTGATCGACGGTTTCTTGGATCTTTTCCGGCTCAAGGAATGCCAGGTCGCGCTGTTTCAGCCAATCGACGATCTGATTGAGGCCCTGCTCAGTCTGACGTACGAGCTCGCTGCCTTGGCTTTTCACGGTTGGGGCCATGGCGGCGAAGATGCCGCCGATGATGCCGAAGAAGCCGATCAGGGTGATGAACGTGGCCAGGGATGCGGGGACCTTGTGGTCGCGCATCCAGCGCACCGGTGGCCACAGGACGGTGGACACAATCAGTGCTAGAAGAATCGGCAGAAGGCCCATCCAGACCCATTTGAGCAGGTAGAGAAGGATGGCCGTGGCTGCGACAACGATGATGAAGCGCAGTGCCCACGCGGCGGCGGTGCGGCCGTCGGAGGCGATGACCTCGCCGCGGTCAACCGGCTCGCGGGAGAGGTCTTGGGCGGCGTCGGCCGTGGTGGGCAGTGTCTGGATCGGGTCTACAGCCGTGTCCAGAGCTCCCACATATTTTGGTTTTTTACGTTCACTCACGTGGTCATTGTGTCAGAGATGTGGGGTTATGCATAAGGGGAAGGGGCGTGGGGTCGTCGAAAAGTGCGCGCAAGGAAGAGTTGTCCTAGACCACAAAGAGATTTGGGTGTAGTGTGGCCCACAATTCATTCCACGACCGAGAAAGGCCACAACGATGACTGTGTTTCCCAACCCTGGCACCGAGGGCTCGAACGTCAAGTTCCGTAAGCGCTACGACAACTACATCGGTGGCGACTGGGTTCCGCCGGTAGATGGCGAGTACTTCGAGAACATCACCCCGGTCACCGGCGAGGTGTTCTGCGAGGTTGCACGCGGTAAGGAAGCCGACATCAACCTGGCGCTCGACGCCGCACACAAGGCCGCACCCGCGTGGGGGAAGACCTCCCCGCAGGAGCGTTCCGGCGTCCTGCTGAAGATCGCGGACCGCATGGAGGAGCACCTTGAGGAGCTCGCCGTCGCGGAAACCTGGGAGAACGGCAAGGCTGTGCGTGAGACGCTCGCTGCCGATATTCCGCTGGCGATTGACCACTTCCGCTACTACGCAGGCGCGCTGCGTGCACAGGAAGGTCGTCTGAGCCAGATTGACGAGGACACCGTCGCCTACCACTTCCACGAGCCACTCGGCGTTGTTGGCCAGATCATTCCGTGGAACTTCCCGCTGCTCATGGCGGCCTGGAAGCTTGCTCCGGCGTTGGCTGCAGGTAACGCGATCGTGCTCAAGCCGGCGGAGCAGACCCCGGCGTCGATCCTGTATCTGATGGATCTGATCGGCGACCTCATTCCGGCGGGTGTGCTGAACATTGTCAACGGTATGGGCGACGAGGCCGGCGCGGCACTGTCTGGTTCTGACCGCATTGCCAAGATCGCGTTCACCGGCTCAACTGAGGTGGGCAAGATCATCAACAAGGCCGCGGCCGACAAGATCATCCCGGTCACCCTCGAGCTTGGTGGCAAGTCCCCGGCACTGTTCTTCGAGGACATCTTTGCCAAGGATGATGACTTTAAGAAGAAGGCCATCGAGGGCTTCGCAATGTTCGCTCTGAACCAGGGTGAGGTCTGCACCTGCCCGTCCCGTGCGCTGGTGCATGAGTCCATTGCGGACGAGTTCCTTGAGCTGGGTGTGCAGCGCGTCAAGCAGATCAAGACCGGCAACCCGCTGGACACCGAAACGATGATGGGTGCGCAGGCCTCCACCGAGCAGATGGACAAGATCAAGTCCTACCTCGAGCTTGGGCCCCAGGAAGGTGCTGAGGTGCTCACCGGCGGCGGCGTGAACAAGATTGAGGGCCTGGAAAACGGCATGTACATCGAGCCGACCGTGTTCAAGGGCACCAACGACATGCGTATCTTCCAGGAGGAGATCTTCGGCCCGGTGATGTCCGTGACCACGTTCAAGGACTTCGACGAGGCTATCCGCATTGCCAACGACACCATCTACGGCCTCGGCGCCGGTGTCTGGGCGCGCTCCGGCACCACCGCCTACAAGGCCGGTCGCGCGATCCAAGCGGGTCGTGTATGGGTGAACCAGTATCACTCCTACCCGGCTCACGCGGCGTTCGGTGGTTACAAGAAGTCCGGCATCGGCCGCGAAACCCACCTGATGATGCTCGACCACTACCAGCAGACCAAGAACCTCCTCTGGTCCTACTCTGAGAAGGAAACCGGCCTGTTCTAAGAGCATTTGCTTAGCGACGACACCCTCACCGCCCACTTATGTTCCCGGTCGGTGAGGGTGTTTTTGCGTGCTTCTACCTGCGGAAACAAATAAAGTTGCGTCGAGTGGGAACAACTTTGGGTACAGTGCCGTTACATAGATTGAGTGCAACAGGCTCAAGGATGTGTCCACCGGTGTTATAGTGGTGGCCGTCAAGTTGAGCCGGAGCGCATCAACTTACTGATAAACCACATTTCAACAGGAGGAATTACTTTTATGGCACGTGCAGTTGGTATTGACCTTGGCACCACGAACTCGGTTGTTTCCGTTCTTGAGGGCGGCGAGCCGGTAGTTATCGCTAACGCTGAGGGTTCCCGCACCACCCCGTCGGTTGTCGCTTTTGCGAAGAACGGTGAGGTGCTTGTTGGTCAGTCTGCAAAGAACCAGGCGGTGACCAACGTCGATCGCACGATCCGCTCCGTGAAGCGTCACATGGGCGAGGACTGGACCGTAGATATCGATGGCAAGAAGTACACCCCGCAGGAGATTTCCGCTCGTACGCTGCAGAAGCTGAAGCGCGACGCGGAGGCTTACCTGGGCGACGAGGTCACTGAGGCTGTTATTACCGTCCCGGCTTACTTCGAGGACGCTCAGCGTCAGGCCACCAAGGAGGCTGGCCAGATCGCAGGCCTGAACGTCCTGCGTATCGTGAACGAGCCGACCGCTGCGGCTCTCGCTTACGGCCTGGATAAGGCTGAGAAGGAAGAGACCATCCTGGTCTTCGACCTCGGTGGCGGCACCTTCGACGTGTCCCTGCTGGAGATCGGAGATGGCGTTGTTGAGGTACTGGCTACCGCTGGTGACAACGAGCTCGGCGGCGACGACTGGGATAACCGCGTAGTCGAGTGGCTCGTGGACAAGTTCAAGTCCCAGAACGGCGTTGACCTGTCCAAGGACAAGATGGCTATGCAGCGTCTGCGCGAGGCTGCGGAGAAGGCCAAGATTGAGCTCTCGTCTGCACAGCAGGCTTCCATCAACCTGCCGTACATCACGGTTGATGCAGAGAAGAACCCGCTGTTCCTCGACGAGACCCTGACCCGCACCGAGTTCCAGAAGATCACCTCCGACCTGCTGGATCGCACCAAGAGCCCGTTCAACCAAGTGATCAAGGACGCTGGCCTGTCTGTCGGCGATATTGACCACGTTGTTCTGGTTGGTGGCTCGACCCGTATGCCGGCTGTGACCGAACTGGTCAAGGAGCTCACTGGCAAGGAGCCGAACAAGTCCGTGAACCCGGACGAGGTTGTGGCTCTGGGTGCTGCTCTGCAGGCTGGTGTCCTGCGCGGCGACGTCAAGGACGTGCTGCTGCTCGACGTCACCCCGCTGTCCCTCGGTATTGAAACCAAGGGTGGCGTGATGACCAAGCTCATCGAGCGCAACACCACCATTCCGACGAAGCGTTCGGAGACCTTCACCACGGCTGAAGATAACCAGCCGTCCGTGCAGATCCAGGTCTTCCAGGGTGAGCGCGAGATCGCTTCCGCAAACAAGCTGCTCGGCTCCTTCGAACTGGCAGGTATCGCTCCGGCTCCGCGTGGTGTTCCGCAGATTGAGGTCACCTTCGACATTGACGCCAACGGCATCGTGTCCGTGTCCGCAAAGGACAAGGCCACCGGCAAGGAAAACACGATCAAGATCCAGGAAGGCTCCGGTCTGTCCGATGAAGAGATCGATCGCATGATCAAGGACGCCGAGGCTCACGCTGACGAGGACAAGAAGCGTCGCGAGGAGCAGGAGACCCGCAACAACGCGGAGACCATGGCCTACCAGACCCGTAAGTTCATGGACGAGAACGGCGAGAAGCTCTCCGAGGACATCAAGACCCGCGTCACCGAGGCTGCTGACGCTGTCGATGAGGCACTCAAGGGCGATGACCTGGATGCCATCAAGTCCGCAGTGGAGAAGCTGACCACCGAGTCCCAGGCAATGGGCACCGCGCTCTACGAGGCTCAGGCCAACGAGGGTGCTACCCAGGCTGATGCTGGCGACGACAACGTTGTGGACGCCGAGGTTGTCGAGGACGACGACACCGACGCCGACAACAAGTAATCCAACCCAGTACGTGTAAGGAGGCGACGTCTGATGACGAACCCGAACAACGAGCAGATGCCCGACAACCCGGGTAATCCGGAGGCGACGGACGAACAGTACGTCTCCCCGGATCAGGCGGAAGCCCTGGCCGACGAGGCGGCTGAGTCCGAGGCACTGTCCACGGACGAGGACCCCCTCGTTGCCGCGGAAGCTGAGTTGAAAGACTTGGAAGATGCAGCGCAGATCGCCGACGGCGAGGTAGACCCGGACGTCGATGGTGACGGCGCGGTCAGCGACATCGAGTTGCAGCTCGCAGAGCGCACCGAGTCCCTGCAGCGCGTCAGCGCCGAATACGCCAACTACCGCCGTCGCACGGAGCGTGAGCGTGGCGAGATTGCCACCACCGCGAAGGCAAAGTTTGCCACCGACCTGCTGCCGCTTCTCGACGATCTCGATCTCGCCCAGCAGCACGGCGACCTGGAAGAAGGCCCGCTGAAGGCTTTCGCGGATAAGTTCCGTTCCATCGTCGCTGGCCAGGGTGTGAAGGAGTTCGGTGCCGAAGGCGACGAGTTCAACCCGGAGGTCCACGAGGCCGTGCAGGATCTGTCCCAGGGCGATGAAAAGGTTCTGGGAACGGTGCTGCGCAAGGGCTACACGGTGGGTGACCGCTTGGTGCGAAACGCCATGGTGATCATCGCCGATCCGGCCGAAAGTGCCGATACCACCGAGTAACAACAACTTGGTGGCAGGGCCGGGGAATGGGTACACGCAAACAAGAAGCGGCCTGATCCCCGGCCTTTTTACTTAGATTATTTAGTGAACGAAATTTAGAAGACAACAACTCCACACCGATTTACAGCGAAAGGAGGGTGCGAGATGGCTATGCAACAGGAATGGGCCGACAAGGATTATTACGGCGACTTAGGTGTGTCGTCGTCGGCAAGCCAGGCCGATATTAAAAAGGCGTACCGCAAGCTCGCACGCGAAAACCACCCGGATTCGAACCCCGGCAACAAGAAGGCTGAGGAGAAGTTCAAGCGGGTTGCGGAAGCGTACGACGTGGTCGGCGACGAGCAGAAGCGCAAAGAGTACGACCAGTTGAAGTCCATGATCGGTTCGGGCGGCTTTGGCCGGTTCGGGCGGGGAGGAGCGTCCGGTTTTCCGGGCGGGTTTCGCGGCACGGAGACGGAATTCGACCTCTCGGACATCTTCGGATCAGCCGCTGGTGGACAAGCTGGAGACGGCGGCCTTGGTGATATCTTCGGTGGCTTCTTTGGCGGCCGCGGCGGTGCTGGCAGGAACGCTCGGCCGTCGCGGGGGGCCGACGTCGAAACGGAAATAACCCTCGACTTCCGCGAAGCAGCCAAGGGCACGACGTTCCCCGTCGAGCTCACCGGCGACGCACCGTGCACCACCTGCCACGGCTCTGGTTCGAAGTCCGGCAAGACGCACACGTGTGAGGTCTGCTCCGGCTCCGGTTACATCCGGGAGAACTCCGGCGCGTTCGGCATGGCTCGTCCCTGCACGAACTGCCACGGCACCGGTGAAGTCATCGAGGATCCGTGCACCACATGCAACGGCACCGGCACCGTCCGACGTACCCGTTCGATCACGGTCCGCATCCCCGCAGGCGTCATCGATGGTCAGAAGGTGCGCCTTGCAGGCCAAGGCGAAGCAGGTCCCAACGGCACTCCCGCCGGCGACTTGTTCGTCATGGTGCATGTGCGTAGCGACGACACCTTCACCCGCTCCGGCGACGACCTCGAAGTCACGGTCCCCGTCTCGTTTGCAGAGGTCGCCCTCGGTTCCACTATCACGGTGCCGACCCTAGACAACCCGGTGAAGGTCAAGGTCCCCGCTGGCACCCCGAACGGCCGCACCTTGCGCGTGCGTGGCCGTGGTATCCCGAAGCGATCCGGCAACGCCGGCGACCTGTTAGTCACCGTCGAGGTGAAGGTACCGAAGGACCTGGACCCGTCCGCAACCAGTGCGCTGCGCGCGTACGCCCAGGCCGAGAAGGATTCCGGCTTTGACCCGCGCGCCGGCTGGTCCGAGCGCTAGACGGCGAAAGGAGGTGTAACCATGGCAGAAGAGAAGGAATACTTCGTCATCTCTGTCGCCGCCGAGCTCACCGGTATGCACGCCCAGACCCTGCGCACCTACGACAGGCTGGGCCTGGTCACGCCGAAGCGCACCAAGGGAGGCGGCCGGCGCTACTCCAGCCGTGACATCTCGATGCTGCGCCGCATTCAGTACCTCTCCCAAGAGGAAGGCGTGAACCTGGCGGGCATCAAGACGATCATTGAGCTCTCCGCGCAGATCGAGGAACTGCAGGACGAGTTGGATGCCCAGCGTGGCCACAACGAGGAGTTGCGTCAGAAGTTGCGCAACGGTTCCCGTCGTGGCGGCGAGTTGGTGCACGTGCCACGTTCCACCGCGATCGTGGCATGGGAGCCAGCTGCTTCACGACGACGCCGTCGCCGCAACCTCACCCCCGACGCCTAGTCGGTGGCCGCACCTGAGGCGGCGGCGCCGACGGAAACGACGCTGGCAACGACAAACAAGAAATGCCCGCGCTACCCATCAAGGGCAGCGCGGGCTTTGTCGCGTCTGAACTACAGCGACCTACCCGCCGAACTCGATGGCAGCAGCACCGCCGATGTGGCGGAGGTTGGACTTGGCCAGGTTGAACAGTCGGCCGACGCCACCTTCAAGGAAGGCGGTGCGGGCGCCAGACTTGGCAAAGCCCTTCATCATGTCCCAGGTGATTCCCGGTGGCAGGGAGAGAGCCTCGGGGTCGGTGACGATGTCGACGACTACGGGGCCGTCGTAAGCAAGTGCCTCCTTGAGCATCGGCTCGAGGTCCTCGGGCTCCTCGATGCGGAAGGACTTGATGCCGACACCCTTGGCGATCTCGGCGAAGTTGACCTGTTCGTGGTCGGTGCCGAAGTAGGGCATGCCGGCGACCATCATCTCGAGTTTGACCATGCCGAGGGAGGAGTTGTTGAAGCAGATCACCTTCACCGGCAGTTGGTGCAGTTTGATGGTGAGCAGTTCGCCCATGAGCATGCCGAGGCCGCCGTCGCCGGACCAGGAGATGACCTGGCGGTCCGGCTGTGCTGCCTGGACGCCGATGGCCATCGGCAGCGCGTTTGCCATGGTGCCGTGGAGGAAGGACGCGCCTTCGTCGCGCTTGCCGTTCGGGGTGAGGTAGCGCGAGGACCACACGTTGCACATGCCGGTGTCAACGGTGAAGTAGGCGTCGTCGTCGGCAAGTTTGTCCAGCACGGAGGCTGCGAGTTCGGGGTGGATCGGCTTCTTCGACTCGAAGGCTTCCTCGGTGTAGCTCTTCACCACGTGGTCCAGCAGCTGGTAGTGGCGCTTGAGCATCTTGTCCAGGAACTTGCGGTCCTTCTTCTCCTCGACGTGGGGGAGGATGTTTTCGATGACGCTCTTCACGTCGCCGACGACGGGGTAGTCGACCTTGGTGCGGCGGCCGATGTGGGTGCCGTTGATGTCGATCTGGGCGACGTTTTCTTCAGGCAGCCAGTCGGTGTACGGGAAGTCGGTGCCGACCATGATGAACAGGTCGGACTCTTCCATAGCGTCGAGGCAGGCACCGTAGCCAAGGAGGCCGGACATGCCGACGTCGTAAGGGTTGTCGTACTCGTAGTACATCTTGCCGCGGAAGGAGTGGCCGATCGGGGACTTAATCTTCTCGGCCAGGGCGAAGACTTCGTCGCGGGCATCGCGTGCGCCGTAGCCACAGAACAGGGTGACCTTGTCGGCCTTGTTGATGGCTTCGACAAGCCGTGCGGCTTCAGATGGGTCGGGGTAGACGCGCTTGTCCTTGCCGGTGGCGTAGACGGAGTCGGCGGTGTGCGGGCCGTCGGCGGTGTCGGCGGCGAAGACGTCGCCAGGCACGACCATCACGGACACGCCGTTGCCGGCGAGCGTGTTCTGCAGAGCGTTGTGCAGCACGCGCATGCCCTGGTCGGCGGTGTGGACGACCTCGCAGTAGGAGGAGCACTCCTGGAACAGCATCTCCGGGTGGGTCTCCTGGAAGAAGGAGGAACCGATCTCGGCCGTCGGGATATGCGATGCAATGGCGAGTACCTTCGCGCCGTTGCGGTGGGACTCGAACAGGCCCTGGACGAAGTGAGTGTTGCCCGGGCCGCAGGACGCGCCGCAGACGGCGAGTTCGTCGGTGGCTAGCGAGTCTGCACCGGCAGCAAACGCTGCGGCTTCCTCGTTGCGGACGTGGACCCACTCGATGTCGCTTTCGCGCACGGCGTCAGAAAGCGGGTTGAGCGAGTCGCCCACCAGACCGTAAATGCGTTTAATGCCGAGGGCCTCGAGGCGCTCGACGACTTGCTCTGCAAAGTTTGCCATGGTTTATCAGACTCCTAAAGGTAGTTTCTTTAAACGTTCGCCATGGTAACGCCATTTCTTAAGTTGTGCTTGCGCGCTGTTGCAAAGCAGACACAAAAGCCGGGTCTGTGAAGTAGTCGGAGTGCCCGCCGCGCACGCCCTCCACGCGCTGTGCGCCCCACCCTACATACGACGGCGACGCGCCGAGCACCGCCGACGGCCCAGAGCGCAGCAACAGGATGGGGTCCTGGGGTGAATCGACGACGTGAACGGTGGCGTGCTCATCCGCAAGTGTGAGCTCGGAGACGTGCTGGCCTGCGACGCCGGCGCTGCCGAGGACCCATAAGTCATCCGCTATAAGTCCATGGTCGCGCGCCGCCGTGGTGGCCAGCAGCGTGCCGTAACTGTGGGAGACGACGGTCTTCTGTGCGTCCGGGAAGCGCTCCTCAAGTGCTGCCTGGAACATCGCCAGATCATCCGCACCAGCAGACGCGCGCAGGGGAGAGACCGCCCGCGGCACCGAGCGTGGCGGTGCATAACCCTGCCACACCACCACCGCAGCACCGGTCTGCTGCGCCAACCGCGACGCCTTTGCCAACTCACCCTCCAACTTCGCGGGCGCGCCCGTGGTCGCGCCGGCCACCATGGTGATCACCCGCGCCGGTTCCACAACGTCACCGACGACAACAGTGGTCGAAGCAGGTCCGGCCTCGAGAACGGTCCCGCCCGCAGCCTCCACGGCGGCACGAGTCGCGGCGGGCAAGGTCGGCACATGACGCGCGTGCAGGTCCTGAAACGACTCATCCGGGTGGGCGAACAGCGGGTCGTAGTCCTGCTCGTGCCCGCCAAGGCGCAACAAGGACCGCGCGAGTTCCAGGTCCAGCGCCATCGACATCGCGTTGAGCCACAGCACGGTGCGCGAGTGCAGGTAGCGGGTGGCAAACACGGCGGCCTCGTCCAACTGCCGTTGCAGCCCCGCCGCCGTGGAGACAAGCGCAGCAGCCGTGGCCAAGTCGTCGGCACCGCGCGCAAACACAGACCCGAACGCATCTAACCGCGCGTACGCCGCATCCGCCGCCACGCCCCGAAAGCCCGTGGACACCAGTGCCACGCGCGAGGTTGGTACATGGGTGGCGCGCTCCCGGGCGGCATCAGAGGCAAGGCGCAACGCGGCCGCTGCCGCCGAGAGTTCCGCCGCGTCCAGCGCTGGGCGGTACGTGGCAACACTCATGGCGCAAGCCTCGCTTCCAGGTCGGCGTCCACGCCCTCCACCGCGCGGGCAAAGCGCGCGATGGAATTGAGGTGGGTGTTGAGGTGGGCGGTGGTGTCGTCGATAAGCATGTGCGTGCTGTTGCGTATCGACGACAACGCTTCCGCCGTCCGCGACACCCCCACCTGCGCAAACGGTAACGGTGTGAACGTGCGGGCGAGGCCGCGGGCGACGGGTGCGGTGCGTGTTGAGATTTCAAGAGTCATGGGCCGAATCCTCTGCGCACCAGCACACAACCACAAGGGGCGAAGAAAAATCTGTGGATAACTGCCCCGAACTCCACCTAAAGTTATCCACATGAAGATCGCGTTGGTGCAAACGGTCACAGGCAGTGACACAATGGACAACTTTGCCCACCTTGCTCCGCTGGTGCGCGACGCCGCCGCCCAAGGTGCGAGCCTGATCGTGCTGCCGGAGGGTGCCAGTCAGGCCTTTGAGCAGGGCCGACTGGATACGCAGGCGGAGGACCTCGACGGCGCATTTGCCACCAACATGCGCGACCTGGCAGGCGAGCTCGGCGTGACCATCGTGGCTGGCATGTTCCGGCCCGCCGATACCGTGCAGCGCGGCGAGAAAACCATCAACCGCGTCTACAACACCGCCCTGATCACGGGAAATGGCCTGCATGAGGGCTACGACAAGATTCATACGTACGACGCGTTCAACTACCGCGAGTCCGACACCGTGCGCCCCGGCGAACGCCTGGTCACCTTCGAGCACGACGGCGTGACGGTGGGCGTGGCCACCTGCTTCGACATTCGCTTCCCCGAGCAGTTCCAGGCCCTTGCGGACCGCGGCGCCCAAGTCATTGTCGTACCCACAAGCTGGGCCGACGGGCCCGGCAAGGTGGAGCAGTGGCGCATCTTAACCGCCGCGCGCGCCCTCGACGCCGGGGTGTTCATCGCGGCCGCTGGCCAGTCGCGCCCGGATTTTGAAACCAAAGCGGGCGAGCCGTCCGGTCCCACCGGCGCGGGCCACTCAACCGTGGTCGACCCTTCCGGCGTGCGCATCGCCGAAGCCGGCTACGGGCCCGAAACCCTGGTCGTAGACATCGACCCCGAAGAGGCCGCCAAGCAGCGCAAACGCCTTCCGCTCGGCCAGATCCGCGCGGACACTACGATGCGCTAAACCACTCCGGCGTCGCGTCGTGGGCGATGACCTGCACGCCTTCGGCCCCGGCCTCCCGAAGCGCTGCCGTGATCGCGGCCGCGCGTGCCTGGTCCGCGCACACGATCACGTCGCGACCCCACCACATTCCCGGGCCCGACACCACCTGCTCCAGCGGCGCACCCAGGCGCGACTCCACCACCCAACTCACGTCCAGCCAGTCCTGCGCGCCAGCCAACGCGTCCAGCGCCGCGCGGTCGTACGTCACATCCGAAACCAGGTGCACATCGGGGCGCTCCTCGCATTCCAACCAGTGAAAAACCAGCGCCTTCGCCGCAGCCAACCCCGTCCCCGCGGCCACCAAGAGCACTTGCTTATCGACGAACCCCTGCAGACCCCCGCGCGCCACACCCAATGTCAACCACGCGCCGGGCGCAACCGCAAGATCGGTGCCGGTGCTGATGTGAAACTCCATTTGTCCGAACGGATTCGATGGCAGCGCCGGGATCAGTCCGGTCCACATGCCGGGGGCCTCCGGCGACATTACGGGCAGCGTTTCACCGGGGGCGTAGATGATGCGCGTGCCTGCCTCGAGGCGCACGATCTGCACCCCGTCGCGCTCCTCCACGCTGGTGACCTGCGCCGCTGAGGCCGCCGGCACGCCCGCGTAGTCGGCTTGGGATGCTGCCTTGCGCATCACCTCGCCCGCCGCCACAAGTGCCGGGGTGGGGTCCTCGGCACCGGTATCGACCTCGGCTCCGGTGTCTACGGCGACGGTGCGGATGGCGTCGCCAAGCAACTGCATCGCGTTCGGGTACTCCTCGGCGGGGAAGCCCGTGCGGCGCAGGTCCAGTGCGATCGCGCGCAGGCGGTCGGTGGTTTCGGTGGGGGAGTGGCTGAGGAGCCACGTGGTGGCGTCGATAAGCATCTGCGGCATGCGCTCACCAGGAGCAAGCATCATCGACGCGTGTGGATACGCCTCCACGAACTTCGCGCGCCACACCTCACTCACGCGCGATCCGTGGGTGCGCAACAACTCAACGGACTCCGGAAAAGTCATGAAAACAGCGTACTGGGTTAGAGTACAGACTGTTTTATATGCGATAAGTGGATAAAGGAAGGTGCTGCGATGGAATTCACCCCATACACGCTGCTTACCGACATCGGATGGATCTCCCTCCTCCTCATCGTCGGCAACGTCCTGCGCAACCGACTGCGCGTACTGCAAGCATTGCTGCTGCCTGCACCGATCACCGCGGGCCTTATCGGGCTCATCCTCGGGCCGGAAGTCCTCGGCCTGATTAACTGGTCCGACCAGGTGGGCACGTACACCACGCTGCTCATCGCGGTGGTGTTCGCGTCGATGGCGTACTCGATGCAATTCGGCGGGTCCGTGGCCACCGGTGCGCGCAACATGTGGGGCTATTCCACCGCAATGTTCATGGGGCAATGGGGCCTATTCATCCTGCTTGGCATCTACCTCTTCGCACCCGTATTCGGCACCGAGCCGTGGTTCGGCATGATGCTGCCCGTCGGCTTCGTCGGCGGCTTCGGCACCGCAGCGGCCGTCGGCTCCGCGCTTGAGGAGATCGGCGTTGAAGGCGCATCCTCTCTCGGCTTCACCTCCGCCACCGTGGGCACCCTCGTGGCGATTGTCGGCGGCGTGATCATGGCCAACTGGGGCATCCGCAAAGGCAAGGCATCCCAGCTCGCGGGCGATCTTCCCGACGACCTGCGCACCGGCTACATCCGCAACGAGGAAGAACGCCCCTCCATCGGCAAAGCCACCACCAACCCGTCGTCCATCGAACCGCTCGCACTGCACGCCGGCTTCATCGTGTTCACCGTGCTCATCGCGTACCTGCTGAACACGCTGATCAAGGGGCAGTGGCCAAACGTGTCCATCCCGCTGTTCGCCATGTCGTTCGTGGTCGGCCTGGTCGGCCGTCTTGCGTTGCGACTCGCCGGGCGCCCGAACTACCTCGACGGCTCCACCATCAACTCCATCTCCGGCGCTGCCACCGACTACATGATCGCCTTCGGCATCGCGTCTATCGTCCCCGCCGCACTCGCCGGCTACTGGCAGGCACTGGTTGTCATGTTCGTCCTGGGTACCGTGTTCTGCGTGGTCTGGATGCTGTGGGCCGGCCCGACCTTCTTTGGCGAAAACTGGCTCGAGCGTGGCCTGTTCGGCTGGGGCTGGGCCACCGCCGCCGTGGCCACCGGCATCGCGCTGCTCAAGATGGTCGACCCGAAACTCAAGTCCGGCACCCTCAACGAGTACGGCGTGGCCTACGTTGGCTTCGCCCCCTTCGAAATCGGCATGACCATCCTCGCGCCGATCGCCGTCATCGCCGGCTTCACCACCGGTTTCGGCTGGGTGTCCTTCGCCATCGCTGTGGGCGTGGTCGTGCTCGCCTACGTGCTCAAGTGGGTGCCCGTGCGTAACGACGACCGCAGCGCCTCCCCGGCAAGGGAGTAGCTACACGGGCTCTTTTTCTGGCCTCCCCCTCCTGATCGTCTAGCTGCGTTTTTGCGCAACTAGACGATCTTTCTTTTATCGACCACCGTTTCCATCATCACCTGGGGAAACGTTTTTGCCGAAAGCTGATCGTCTAGCTCGCACTGCCGCGCAACTAGACGATCAGGGGCAAGAGAGTAACTACACGGGTTTCCTTTTAAGAACTGAATGGATG
This sequence comes from Corynebacterium sp. HMSC075D04, assembly GCF_001815635.1. Taxonomy (NCBI): domain Bacteria; kingdom Bacillati; phylum Actinomycetota; class Actinomycetes; order Mycobacteriales; family Corynebacteriaceae; genus Corynebacterium; species Corynebacterium sp. HMSC075D04. The sequence goes on along the minus strand of NZ_KV821356.1, from coordinate 1,229 downwards.
TACTGCTGCCCCGCTAGCCAGGATGCGGCAGCGGGGTTCATTGAATGCATAAGGCGGGCGGATATTCGATGAACCCGGATCAATTGTCCAGAGTCAAGCAGCGGTTCTAGATGGCTTGCACGATTTCGTGCGTGCCGTACTGCATTTGCCCACTGGTAAATGACAGCGGGATTAGCGCTCTGGAATTCGGAAGCGTTCCGAGCAGTAAATGCATGCTTGAGAGTCTCGTCCCAAATCCGCATCCGGGGATTTTGAGGAGAAGAAACCTGGGGTTGAGGCAAGATGAAAAGCCATGAACCGAAAGGCAAAGCCGCGACAAGGTCGTCATGAGAAGGATTCGGCTTTGCACAATTGCCAAGTTCGTCTCGTAGGGCTGGTTCCGCTTTTTGCCAAAGTGGCCTTTTGCGTGGTGGCGAAATAATCTGGCGAAGTCGAGGTGCAGGATCCTTTAGCCAGTCCCTTGTGTACGCACAAGTACGGTTTGGATCATTAACCGGTTGGGATGCATTCCAAGTTTGAAGGCGTGAATTGATGCTGTTTCTGAGTTGTACTTCGACCATACCTGTGGTCGCAGCGACAGCTCCCGCCATCTCGATATTCCAAAGGTAGAGCAGAAGTGCTTGTTTTTCTGAGCCCCCGGCTGCCTGTATGTAAGTTTTGAAGCGAGGGTCAGAAAGAGCACGCGTAATCGAATATGTAGTTTGCTTCTGCACAAAACTATATATACAGTTGGTTCTCACAAGACGGGTTAAAATCCGGTAATTAAGAGAATGTCCGCTAGGTGCAGTCGCGCCCAGCGGCTTTCTTTTTGTCGCTTAACCCGTAACAACCGTGAGGCAAACGCGCCCCTGATCGTCTAGCTGCGTTTTTGTGCAACTAGACGATCTTTCTTTTATCGACCATCGTTTCCATCATCACCTGGGGAAACATTTTCGACGAAAGCTGATCGTCTAGCACGCACTGCCGCGCAACTAGACGACCAGCACTAAGGGCGTCGCGTTGATCGTTAGACTGATTCGTTATGGAAATGGGGCATGAAGAAATCGTCCAGCGTCTTTTGGAGAAGAGTAAAGAAGCCTTCATTCTTGCGTTGGAGCTTTACAACCGCCCGACTCTGAAATATCACGCTGAGTCCTGCTCGATCTTTCTTTGTAATGCTTGGGAGCTCATGCTCAAGGCGTACTTAGTTAAAGACTGTCATGTCTCATGACTTTTTGGACATGGAGTCC
>NZ_KV821355.1:0-63550 GCF_001815635.1 Corynebacterium sp. HMSC075D04 | reverse complement strand
CAGGCACGCCATAACAGGCCTCAAGACACGAAAACAGGGTGTTTCACGTCCGTCTGCGCCGCCACAACGACCATCGTCTAGCTCCCCGAAACGCCAACCAGACGATCAGCTCCATAGTGACAATGACCCTCAACACCACCTGGGGGTTTGGAGCCGTCGAAACGAGACCGTCTAGCAACATCACGAGACCAGCTAGACGACCAGCAAAAGACACCGCGCCCTAAAAGCAGAAACGGGCTGATACGAGAACGAATCCTCGTATCAGCCCGAAAACAGGCCTAGCGATCGCGCTTTAGTACTGCGGGTGGGAGCCTGTCAGCACGGCGCGCTTCTCGTCGCCTTCGCTGGCGGCGCGGACCTCGCCGAGCACCCACGCATCCACGTGACGGGCGGCCAGGATGGCCAGGGCGCGATCGCGGTCTTCCTCGGCAACGACGGCAGTCATGCCGACGCCCATGTTGAAGGTCTTCTCCATCTCCTCGTCCGGGACCTGGCCGACGGACTTGATGGTGCGGAAGATCGGACCTGGGGTCCAGGTGTTGCGGTGCATCTCTGCGACAAGGCCCTCAGGAATGATGCGTTCCATGTTGCCTGCCAGGCCACCGCCGGTGACGTGGCAGAACGTGCGAACCTCGCACTCGGCGGCCAGTTCTAGGCAGTCGAGTGCGTAGATGCGGGTTGGCTCGAGAAGTTCCTCGCCGAGCGTGCGGCCCAGCTCTTCCATCTCGGCGTCCAGGGGCAGGCCGGCGCGCTCGAGAAGCACGTGGCGGGCCAGGGAGTAGCCGTTGGAGTGCAGGCCAGACGATGCCATACCGATGATGATGTCGCCCTCGCGGACCTTTTCAGGACCAAGCAGTTCCGAGGCCTCAACGACACCGACGGCGGTGGCGGAAACGTCGTAGTCGTCCGGCTCCATCACGCCGGGGTGTTCAGCGGTCTCGCCGCCGAGCAGAGCACAGCCAGCCTGGACGCATCCCTCGGCGATGCCGCCGACGATTTCGGCGACCTTCTCCGGCACGACCTTGCCAATAGCGATGTAGTCCTGCAGGAACAGCGGCTCGGCACCACAGACGACAAGATCGTCTACGCACATTGCGACGAGGTCGATACCGATGGTGTCGTGCTTGTCCATCGCCTGCGCAATGGCCAGCTTGGTGCCCACGCCGTCAGAGCCTGCTGCCAGCAGTGGCTCCTTGTACTTGCCCAGCGCGAACAGGCCGGCAAAGCCGCCGAGGCTGCCACGAACCTCAGGACGGGTGGCGCGCTTGGCGTGCGGGGCGAACAGTTCGACGGCCTTATCGCCGGCCTCGATGGATACGCCGGCGGCCTCGTAGGAAACTGGGGTCTGCTCAGTGGTCATTAGGCTTCAGCACCTTTCTGGATGCGTCGGACAAGGTCGGCGTTGGGGTTACCGTCGGGCAGCCCCAGGGGGTATTTGCCTGTAAAGCAGGCGGCACAAAGGTTGTCTTCGTGTTGGTTCGTGGAGGCGATCATGTCGTCGATAGGCACGAACGCGAGCGAGTCCGCCCCGATCATGGTGCGGATCGACTCCGCGATCGCCTCATCGGAATCAGTACGGCCGTGGTTGGCGATGAGTTCGCCGGGGCTTGCGAAATCGATGCCGTAGAAGCACGGCCACTTCACCGGCGGCGACGCGATACGCACGTGCACCTCGGCGGCGCCGGCTTCGCGCAGCATGCGGATGAGTTTGCGCTGGGTGTTGCCGCGCACGATGGAGTCGTCGACAACGATGAGCTTTTTGCCCTCGATGACCTCGCGCACCGGGTTCAGCTTCAGGCGCAGGCCCAGCTGACGCAGGGTGTCCGACGGCTGAATGAAGGTGCGGCCGACATAGGCGTTCTTCATCAGGCCCTGCTTGAACGGGATGCCGGACTCTTCCGCGTAGCCGATGGCGGCGGGGGTGCCGGATTCGGGCACCGGCATCACCAGGTCGCCGTCCACCGGGGTGACGCGGGCGAGACGGCGGCCGATCTCGATGCGCGATAGGTTGACGGTCTGGCCGTCGATGATGGAGTCGGGGCGGGCGACGTAGACGTACTCGAACACGCAGTGCGCCTTCGGGGTCTCGGCGAAGCGTTCGGAGTGGACGCCCGCGTTATCAATCGCCACAAGCTCGCCCGGCTCGATATCGCGCACGAACGAGGCGCCGACGATGTCCAACGCACACGTCTCGGAGGCGATCACCCAACCGCCGTCGAGGCGGCCCAGCGACAGCGGGCGCACGCCGTGCGGGTCGCGCGCGGCGTAGAGGGTCTGGCCGTCGGTGACCATGAAGCAGAATGCGCCTTCGACGCGTGGGAGGAGTTCCCGTGCGGCGTCGAGAAGCGTCTTGTCCTCAGTGACCAGATCCGCCAGCAACGCAGACACCACAGCGGTGTCTGAGGACGAGCCCTGTCCATCCACGCCCGACGCCGGGATGAGCTTGCGCTCGATCGCTTCTTCTTCGAGTTCCTTGAAGTTCACCAGGTTGCCGTTGTGCGCCAACGCAATGTCGGTGCCATTGGGCGAGGTGCGGAACATCGGCTGGACGTTTTCCCAGGAGTTCCCGCCAGCTGTGGAGTAGCGGGTGTGGCCGATCGCCACATCGCCCTGCAACGCCTCCAGGACAGGTTCGTCAAAGACCTGGCTGACCAGGCCGGTGTCTTTAAACACCACGACGTTGTCCTTGTCGCCTACGGCAATGCCGGCGCCTTCCTGGCCGCGGTGCTGCAGCGCGAACAAGCCGAAATAGGTCAGCTTGGACACGTCCTCGCCCGGTGCCCAGACACCGAACACGCCACATTCGTCGCGTGGTTCGTCGTTGTTCTCGAAGTTGGTCTTCCCCGTGGGGCTCTTCGTATGCACGACAAACACTGTATCCGAGGAATGTCAGCGGAGGGCAATTACTGGAAGACCCGCCGCGATCTCGCCTGCGCGCGATCCGGAAGCATCCACGTTGCCTTGCGCGAGTTCTTCCTCGAAGGTGGTTAAACCGGTGGCCAGTCGCATCCAGGTGCGGGGATCCATCTCCACCACGTTTGGCGGCGTGCCACGAGTGTGGCGTGGGCCTTCGACGCATTGCACCGCCACAAATGGGGGCACGCGCAGTTCCACGGAGTGGCCGGGGAGTTCTTCGGCGAGGGTGCGCGCGGTTCGTCGACAAGCATTTGCAATCTCGCTTCTCGACGACTCCTCGTCCCCCTCGATCCATGCTTTGACCGCATCGACGGCCTGGCGTGTCAGTATCGGGTCCTGCTTTTGCACCATGTGGACCCATATTAAGGTGTCGGCATGCCCAATTCCCATGTAGTTGCTACCGAACGCTCCCCTCGCGTCACCCTGCGGTTTATGGCCTCCCCCACCGATGTGCTCCACTACGGTGCGCAGGGTGTCTCCGGTGGTCGCGTGCTGGAGTGGATCGATAAGGCCGCCTACGCCTGCGCCGCCCAGTGGTCCGCCACCTACTGTGTGACCGCGTATGTGGGCCACATTCACTTCACCCGCCCGATCCCTTCGGGCCACATTGTGGAGGTGCGCTCGCGCATCGCCATGACGGGCCGTTCCTCGATGCACATTGTCAACGAGGTGCTTTCCGCCGACCCGCGCGAGGGCGTGTTCACCCGCGCCTGCGACTGCCTGGTCATTTTCGTGGCAAAGGATCCGGACACTGGCAAGTCCATGCCTGTGCCGACATTCGTTCCGACCAACGCCGAGGAGCGCCGCGTGGCCGAAGCAGCAAAGTCGCGCATCGACCTGCGCAAGGCCATTGAGGCGGAGATGGAGTCGCAGACATACACCGACGACTCCACGGCACAGCGCATCGTGCACCGCTTCATGGCGAAACCAACCGATGTGAACTGGGGCGGCAACGTCCACGGTGGCACCGCCATGGAATGGATCGATGAGGCCGGCACGGCCTGCACCATGGAATGGTCCGGGGAGCGCACCGTCGCCGTCTACGCGGGTGGTATTCGCTTCTACCACCCGGTGCACATCGGCGACCTGATTGAGGTGGATGCGCGCATCACCCGTACGGATGCGCGTTCCATTCACACCTCAGTGCACCTGCGCGCAGGCGACCCGCGTGGTGGCCGCGACAACTTGAAGGATGCGATCCACGCGACGTTTACCTACATCGGCATGGATATCGACGGCACCCCGCTGCCGGCACGTAAGTTCACGCCGGTTACGGATGAGGACAAGCGCCTCTGGGATCACACGCAGACGCTGAAAGACCTGCGCGCACAATATGAGCCGGTGCCCATTGTGGAACAGGCACCGGCTATGCAGCGGACGGACTAGACGGCCGCGTTCGGCGCGGTTGCGGCTGCGAAGTGCGACGGCATGGTCGCAGCCCATGCATCGGCAAGCTCCTGCACGGAGATTTCTTCGCCGGCGACGCGCAGGACACCGTCCTGAGCCGTGTCGCCAAGCACTGCGACCGGGATGCCGGCTGCGGTAGCACGCTCGACCGCTGCTTCTGCGCGGTCACGAGAGACTGCTACGAGCACGCGGGATGCGGACTCGGAGAACAGCGCGGTAAACGCGTCCTCGTACACACCCTCGAGGTTCAACTCAGCGCCCTTCTTGGAGCCGAGCAGCATCTCGAACACAGCCTGGGACAGGCCGCCCTCGGACAGGTCGTGTGCTGCTGCTACACCGGCTGCGTTACCACCGAGGAACTGCGCAAGGCGTTCCTCGTTAGCAAGGTCCACCTGCGGCGGAAGGCCCGACAGGCCAGCGCCGGAGATGTCCTGCCACACGGAACCGCCGAACTCGTCCTTGGTTTCGCCGAGCAGGACCAGGGTGTAGTCCTCCTCATCTGCGGGCAGGGCGTGCGGGATTGCCTGGGCAACGTCCTCGATGACACCGAGCACACCAACAACCGGGGTCGGCAGGATCGGGGTCTCGCCGGTCTGGTTGTAGAAGGAGACGTTGCCGCCGGAGACCGGGATTTCCAGTTCGGCGGAGCCGTCTGCCAGGCCGTGGACTGCTTCGCGGAACTGCCACATCACGTCCGGGTTTTCCGGGGAGCCGAAGTTCAGGCAGTTGGTTACTGCGAACGGGGTGGCGCCGGTGACGGCGACGTTGCGGTAGGCCTCTGCCAGTGCCAGGCGTGCGCCCATGTTCGGGTCCAGGTAGGTGTAGCGGCCCGATGCGTCGGCGGAGATAGCAACGCCGCGGTTGGTCTCCTCGTTGATACGCAGCACACCGGAGTTGGCGTACTTGGCCTGCACGGTGTTGCCGCGCACGTAGCGGTCGTACTGTTCGGTGATGAAGTCGCGCGAGCACAGCGCCGGGGAGGCGACCATCTTCAGCCAGGTGTCCTTGATGGTTGCCTGCTTATCGACGACACCACCGCCCTGCACCTCATCCAGCCACGCCGGACGTGCGTACGGGCGTTCGTAGACCGGGCCCTCGTCAATCGTTGACGGCGGCGCGTCCACCACGAGTTCACCGTTGTGGAATACCTGCAGGCGGTCCTTGTCGGAGGTGACCTCACCGATGACGGAGGCCAGCACGTCCCACTTGGCGCAGATTTCCATGAACTTATCCACGTCCTCCGGAGCCACCACGGCGCACATGCGCTCCTGGGATTCGGAGGCGAGGATCTCTGCTGCGCACATGTTCTCAGCGCGCAGCGGCACGTTGTCCAGGTTGACGGTCATGCCGCCGTCGCCGGATGCAGCCAGCTCGGAGGTGGCACACGACAGGCCACCGCCGCCGAGGTCCTGAATGCCCTCGACCACGCCAGCTGCGTAGAGCTCGAGGCAGCACTCGATGAGCACCTTCTCCGCGAACGGGTCGCCCACCTGGACTGCTGGGAGCTTGCGCTCTTCGCCTTCCTCGAAGGTGGCGGAGCCCAGCACGGACACGCCGCCGATGCCGTCGAGGCCGGTGCGGGAGCCGAACAGGATGACCTTGTTGCCGGTACCGGATGCGAACGCGAGGTGGAGGTCCTCCACCTTCAGGGTGCCCACACACAGGGCGTTGACCAGCGGGTTACCGGCGTATGCTTCGTCGAAGACGGTCTCGCCGCCGATGTTCGGAAGACCCAGGCAGTTGCCGTAGCCACCGATGCCGTGAACCACGCCCGGCAAAACGCGCTTGGTGTCCTCGGCGTCGATCGGGCCGAAGCGGAGCTGGTCCATCACGGCAATCGGGCGGGCACCCATGGCCATGATGTCGCGGACGATGCCGCCGATGCCGGTGGCAGCACCCTGGTACGGCTCGACGAAGGAGGGGTGGTTGTGGCTTTCCACACGGAAAGTCACGGCGTCGCCGTCTCCGATGTCTACCACGCCAGCGTTCTCACCGATACCGGCGAGGATCTTCTTTTCCATCTCCTCGGTCATGGTCTGACCGAAGTAACGCAGGTGGGTCTTGGAGGACTTGTAGGAGCAGTGCTCCGACCACATCACGGAGTAGAGCGTGAGCTCCGCGTCCGTCGGGCGGCGGCCGAGGATTGCCTTGATCTTCGCGTATTCGTCATCCTGCAACCCGAGTTCCGCGTACGGCTGCTCAAGGTCAGGGGTTTCGACGGCGTTTTCAACAGTGTCATTGTGCACAGTCATGGTCTTTTACGCTCCGATCTTCGAAATCGCGTCGATGGCGGAAGTGAACAGGCCCAACCCGTCGGTGGACGGCCCGGTGAGCGTCTCAATCGCATGCTCCGGGTGCGGCATGAGCCCCACAACGCGGCCGGTTTCGTTAGTCACGCCGGCGATTGCGTTGATGGAGCCGTTGAAGTTGTCGGTGTAGCGGAAGACCACGCGGCCTTCCTTCTCCAGCGCCTCGATGGTTTCCGGGGACGCCTGGAAGCGGCCTTCGCCGTGCTTGGCAGGCACGTAGATGCGCTCGCCCAACTGGCTGGTCCATGCGGTGTCGTTGTTGGCTACTTCAAGGTAGGTGTCCACGCAGTGGAAGTTCAGGCCCTGGTTGCGGGTCAGCGCGCCAGGCAGCAGTCCGGCTTCGGTGAGGATCTGGAAGCCGTTGCAGATGCCAAGGACCGGCATGCCCTTCTTCGCGGCCTCCACAACAGCGCCCATCATCGGGGCCTGCGCGGCGATCGCGCCGGAGCGCAGGTAGTCGCCGTAGGAGAAGCCGCCCGGGACGACAACGGCGTCAACGCCGGTCAGGTCGTTGTCAGCGTGCCAGAGTTGCTTCGGCTCGGCACCGGCGAGGCGGACGGCGCGCAGCGCGTCAACGTCGTCGAGGGTGCCGGGAAAAGTAATGACTCCGATAGTTGCGCTCATCGCACAACCTCGAAGTCTTCAATCACAGTGTTAGTCAGCAGGGTTTCCGCCATGCGCTGCAGCTCGGCGTCGGTGACGGAGTCGTCCACCTCGATCTCGAATCGCTTGCCTTGGCGGACGTCGCTCACCCCCTCGACACCGATGCGGCCCAGTGCGCGCAGCACCGCCTGACCCTGGGGGTCAAGAATTTCGGCCTTGGGCATGACATTGACGACGACTCGTGCCATGAGAATCCTTCACATTTCGGGAGGTTGATCGACCTTTGCGGTACGGCAGCGAGTATATCGGACGGACAGACGCGTCCAGCAATATCGGATGACCGGCTACGTTAAGGGAATGTTTCGGGCTCGTCTGCTGTGGTTGGTGCTGGTGTCGTCGTTAAGCATCGCGCTTGTGCCACATGCTGAGGCGGTGGTGATCAACGAGGTCTACGGTGGCGGCAGCAATGCGCAGGCGCCACTGAACGCGGACTTTGTGGAACTGTTCAACCCCACCGGTCAGGACGTTTCAATCGACGGCTGGGAGCTGGAGCAGTTTTCCGCCAAGGGCAACTCCGGCACGGTGGTTGAGTTGTTCGGGGTGGTGCCGGCGGGTGGGTATTACCTGATCAGCGGGGTTTCCGGCGAGACGGGAGCCGATCTGCCGGCGCCGGACCGTGAGGCCGCGTTTAACTTTTCTGCCACGAGTGCGGTTGCGGTGCTGCGCAACGCGGACGGCGAGGTAGACCGCGTGGCTTGGGGTGATACGCCACCCGATCTCGCGGAGGGCACACCCGCCGAGAAGACGACGAACCAACTGTCCATCCAGCGCGTCACCGATGGCGCGGATACCGACAACAACGCCGCCGATTTCCGCGCGGGTGCCCCCACTCCGCGCAATTCTGGGATCGCGCAAGCAGATCCGCGGGTGTTGACCATCGCGGAGATCCAAGGCACCGGTGCGACCACTCCATATGAGTCAGCGACCGTGATCACCACCGGCGTAGTCACGGCGGTCTACGACGAGGGAGGCAAGCGCGGCTTCTTCATGCAGTCGGGCGGATCCGGCCAGCCGAAACAGCCCGGGGATGCCTCGGACGGCATTTTCGTGTTCGTGGGCAAGCAGGGCCACTATCCCACCCACGGCGATTCGGTGCGAGTGGAAGGTACGGCGAAGGAGTTCTACGGCCAGACCCAGATTTCAGCGAGCAGCATCTCGCGTCTCAGCGACGCCCTGCCCGCCCCAACACCCATCCCCCTCGATGCCCTCCCGGCCGGCGACGCCGCCCGCGAGCCTTACGAGGGCATGCTGGTCAGGCCCGGCGCCTACACCGTGACCGGCAATGACAACCTCAGCCAGTACGGCACCGTGGGTCTGGCACCGGGCGCCGAGCCGCATTTTTGGCCCACGGAAAAGATCCGCCCCGACGCCCACCAGGTAGCGCGGATGAGCGCGCAGCAGGCGGCGGAGTTCGTCAACCTCGACGACGGACGCACCCGCAACTACACAGACGAGCCCAACGTGCCACTGCCGTACATTTCCCCCACGAGGTCCATCCGCACATTCGACACCGTGGCCTTCCAACAAGATGTGGTGGTGGGCTACAACAACGGGGATTGGACGTTCCAGCCGCTGCGCCCAATCACCGGTCAAACCCGCCCCGAAGATCTGCCGATCACCTGGGAGGACTCCCGCGCAGGCATCCTCGATGCGCCAGCGAAGGTACGCGGGGATTTGTCCATCGGGTTTTTCAACGTGATGAATTACTTCACCCACTTCCCCGACATCGACCCGGAGCACGGCTGCACGAACTGCCACCTGTTCCGCGGCGCGCACGATGCGCAGGCCCTCGCGCTGCAAGAAGCGAAGCTGGTCGCGGCGATCAACCGGCTCGACACCGCGATCCTCGGCCTGTCGGAGGTGGAGAACACCGCCCGCACCACAGGCGATACCGCCCGGCGCGACGAGTCACTGCAGCACTTGGTCGATGCGCTCAATGCTGCGGCGGGGGAGGATCGGTGGGCGGTGGTGTCGTCGCCAAGCGAGCTTGGCACTCGCGAAGATGCGATCCGCGTGGCGTTTATCTACCAGCCGGCGAAGGTGCGCCCGGTTGGGCAGTCGCGCATTTTCGATGACTCCACGTTCACCGGCATCGCCCGCCAGCCGCTCGCCCAGGAGTTCGCGCCTGTCGCCGGCGGTGACCACATTGTTGCGGTGGTGAATCATTTCAAGTCCAAGGGCACAGTCTCGCGTAATGACGACGTCACCGCCGACGGCCAAGGCAACAACGCCCGACTCCGCGCAGACATGTCGCGGACGCTGCTGGAACACCTCGACATGCAAGACGACTGGCACGGCCTGCCCACGTTCCTCATTGGCGACTTCAACGCCTACTCCCAAGAAGACGCGATCGCCGTGCTCAACGACGCCGGCTACGCCACGATCCCGCAGGAACGCCCGTCGTATCAGTACGACAACAAGGTGGGCTCGCTCGACCATGTGCTGGCCAACGATGCCGCGATGGACCTCGTGAAAGATTCCCTGGTGTGGGCGATCAACAGCGACGAACCGCTCATCGACGAGCCCGGGACCCCATTCCGGTCCTCCGATCACAATCCGGTGAAGGTGGGTTTCGACGCCACCAGCTCACAGTCGTTGTCGTACCTCCGCGCCGGGTGGATTGTGGGCGCGGTGTTGTTGATGGCACTGCTCGCAGCACTGGTTCTTCGTCCGAAACAGATTGAAAACAGTTTCCAATAGTGATTGAATACCGCGTATGCACAATCGTTTTCAGGCCAAGACCCTTGCCACGCTGGCTGCACTCACTCTTGCAGGCACCGCGCTGACCGCATGCTCTACGGAGTCCGAAGACGCGGCCGAAGGTTCCGGCATCATCGCCACCACCGGGGTGTGGGCAGATGTTGCCGCCGCCGTGACCGGGGAGGACGTGGATGCGATCATCACCGGCGACGCTGTAGACCCGCACCACTTCGAGCCGTCCGCCAAGGACCTGTCTCGTATCAAGGAGGCGGCGACGGTCGTCGCTAATGGTGGCGCCTACGACGCGGCCTTGTACACCGTCGCGGAGCAGGACCGCATCGTGCACGCCATCCCGCTGCTCGACCACGCAGAGCACGAGCACGCCCACAGCGATCACCTGCCGGAGTCCCTCGACGAGTTGGAGCACGCCTGGTTCGCACCGTCAAAGGTCCGCGAGGTAGCCGATGCGGTGGCGCAGCGTACCGGTGGGGATGCTGGGGTCGTCGATACGCGAATTGCTGCAATCGAGGAGAAGCTCGCTTCCGTGCCGCACGTGCACATCGGCATGACCGAGCCGATCGCCGCCGGGCTTGTATGGGGCACTGAACTGCACGACATCACCCCGGAGGAGTACGTCAAGGCCAGCCTGAACCACCAGGAGCCGTCTGCGGCTGCAGTGTCGGCGTTTTTGAACCAGATCAAACAGGGCGACATTGACATGCTTTTCGTCAACCCACAGAGCACCAACAGCGCCACCGAACGGTTGGCCGCTGTCGCGCAGATGAAAAATGTCCCCATTGTTGAGATTCGGGAAACTTCCCCGGCAGGCGAGAACTTCCTCGACTACTTTGAGAGGATCGTGGACCAAATCGTGGAGATCGCCAACAACGCCGAGCCGAGCTTCCACCACCATTAGTCAGGACATACACATTTGATTGCTGAGCTACGCGGCGCCGCCGTCGACCCGTTGTGGTCGGGCCTCGACCTGACCATTGAACGCGGCGAATTCATCGCGGTGCTCGGCCCCAATGGGGTGGGCAAATCCACCCTGTTAGGCACGTTCATGGGAACCCGCCGCCTCACGCACGGCTCGGCGGAAGTGCACGGCCGCATCGGGTTTATCCCGCAGCAACACATGTTCCCCAAAGACCTCCCCGTTCGCGGGCGTGACCTGGTCAAACTTGCAATGGGGAAACGTACAAAACCAGAAGACGTCGAGGCGCAACTTGCCTCCGTCGGCGCGCAATCGTTTGCCGACCGCCGCGTCGGCATCCTCTCCGGTGGGCAGCAACAGCTCATCCGCCAAGCACAAGCCTTCGCGCAGGATCCGGAGCTTGTGCTTGCCGACGAACCCCTGCTCTCCCTCGACCCCGCCCGCGCACGCGACACCGTCACGCGACTGGCAGAGCACCCCGCTGCTGTGGTGTGCGTGACGCACTCCATCAACCCGGTGCTCGACGTGGTGGACCGAGTGCTCTACATCGGACCTGAGGGCCACGTCATCGGGCCCGTGGCCGAGGTGATGCGCTCGGAGGTGCTTAGCGAGCTCTACGGCACACGAGTAGACGTTGTGGAAGTAGACGGACGGATGGTGGTCCTGTGAGCACGTTTATCGCCGATACCTCGTACCTGCTTGGCCAGGACTTCGTCCAGACCACGCTCATCGCGTGTGCGTTTCTGGGCATCCTGTCAGGCGTGATGGCGCCACTGATCGTGCTGCGCCAGATGTCGTTTTCGGTCCACGCCACCTCTGAGCTAGCGCTCATGGGCGCGTCCGCCGCGCTGTTGTTCGGCCTCAACGTCGGATTCGGCGCGGTCGCGGGTGCGATCGTGGCGGCGCTGGTACTCGCTGCGCTGGGGTTGAAAGGCCAGCAAGATTCCGCCGTTGGCGTGGCGATGAGTTTCGGCATGGCCCTATCCGTGCTGTTTATCCACCTCTACCCCGGCAACTCCAACCGTGCGCTGGCACTTCTGACCGGCCAGATCGTGGGTGTGTCCGCCCAGAACGTGATGCTGCTGGCGGGAACCACGGTGCTGGTCGCCGTCGCGGTTGTCGTGTTGTGGCGCCCGCTACTGTTCGCCTCCGCGGATCCGGTGATGGCAGCCGCGTGCGGTGTCCCGGTACGCACGATGGCGCTGGTGTTCGCGGTGCTGGTCGGCATTGCCTCCGCACAGTCGGTACAGATCGTCGGCGCACTGCTGGTCATGTCGATGCTGATCACACCCGGCGCGGCCGCCGCCCAAGTCACCGCCAACCCGGTACGAGCGGTATGGCTGTCAATCCTGTTCGCCGAGGTTTCCGCGATCGGCGGCATGGTGCTTTCGCTCGCCCCGGGCGTGCCGGTGAGCGTGTTCGTGGCGTTTATCTCCTTCGGCATCTACCTCGTATGCCGGGCGATCGCTTACCTGAAGGCGCGGTAATCCGCAGGGGTCGCGCCCGCCTCGATGGCTGTTGCCGCCGCGGCAAGAAAGTCCCGGCGTACCTTCTTCTGTCCCAACTCACGCCCGGACACGGACAGGCGGATCGTGTTGCCCTTCTCCGCACCGCGTCCGGCAGCCTTGATCACGTTTCGGCGCCACCATTTCGCCGCACCGTAGCCCTCACCCACCGACAGGTTGCGGGCCTGAGCAAACTCGCCGCGGGCCAGCCGGTAGATCCCCTTCGTCGACGCCGCAACAACAAACCCGAACTCCCCCATCACCTCGAGCGTGCCCTCGGACATGCGCCAGCGCGGCGGGGCGAACATGTCCAGATCAAACCCCAGCGCGGCCATCTGGCGGGTCGCCCCTTTCAAGCGCAGTCGTGCCTCGTGGGCGCCAAGGGTGGCAAACTCGCTGCGCCTGCCCTGCACCGGCTGGTCGAACCCGTTGAGCAGCAGCGCACGGGCATCGCGCTGCTCTGCAAGCCATCCTCTGGTGGTGGTGTCTTTGGCCAGGTGCCAGGTGGCGTCGATATGCGGTGCCACCAGCAGCGACACCGGCACGCTTTCCTTATCCAGGTCGCGCACCATGCTTGTCACGTCGTCCAACGTGGCGTCGAAGATGGACGAGATAGAGACAAGCAAGCTGCCGGGCATAGCCGGGATTATCGCACAGGTTCGTCGACTGCGCCCGACTTCACCAACGTCCATGCGTACTCAAACGCGGTCTGCTTCCACTTGGCGTACCGGCCCGATACGCCGCCGTGGCCTGCGGACATTTCGGTCTTGAGCAGGATCTCGCCACCGGTGGCTACCTCGCGCAGTTTTGCCACCCACTTCGCGGGCTCCACGTAGAGCACACGGGTGTCGTTCAGGCTGGTAATCGCCAGAATGTCCGGGTAGTTCTGCGCCTTGACGTTCTCGTACGGGGCGTATGTAGCCATGTAGTCGTAGACGGTGACGTCGTGGTACGGGTCGCCCCATTCCTCCCACTCGCCGACGGTCAGCGGCAGTTCGGGTTTCAGGATGGAGGTCAGCGGGTCCACGAACGGCACGATCGCCTGGATGGCGGCGAACTTCTCCGGGGCCATGTTCGCCACCGCACCCATGAGCAGGCCACCCGCGGAACCGCCTTCGGCGACCATCTGCTCGTGCGTGGTCAGCCCCTCGGCCGCTACGGCGTCGGCACACGCGATGAAGTCGGTGAACGTGTTCACCTTGTGCAGCATCTTGCCGTTGTCGTACCAGCCGCGGCCCATCTCACCGCCGCCGCGCACGTGGGCGCACGCCCAGATCATGCCGCGATCCAGCAGCGACAGCCTCGCTACAGAGAAGCCCGGGTCCATCGACGCCTCATACGAGCCGTAGCCGTACAGCAAAAGCGGCGCAGGGCCTGTGACACCCTTGCGACGCACCACGGATACCGGCACCTTCGCGCCATCCTTCGCGGTGGCCCACACGCGGAAGGCCTCGTAGTCGTCGGCGTTGTATCCGCCTTCGACTTCCTGTTCCTTCAGCAGCGTCATCTCACCGGTCGCCACCTCATAATCAACGACCTGCGACGGCTGCGTGTACGAGGAGTACACGATGCGCACCACCGGCGCGTCCCACTCCGGGTTGCCGCCGAGGCTCGCGGTGTAGAGCTCCTCAGAGAACTCAAGCTCGGTGAACTCGCCGAAGCCATTGCTTAGCGACGACACCGCCAACCGCGGAATCCCTCCCCGGCGATACCCCATGAACATGAAGTCGCGGTACGTATCGATGCCCTCGATACGCATCGAATCTGAGTGCTCCACCAGCACGTCCAAATCGCGCAGGGCCGGCAACTCACCGACCGGCGTGGTGGCCACACAGAAGTTCGGCCCGTGGGCGTTGTGGGTGATCACCCACTGCTCTTGACCGTCCACCACGCAGTAGTCCGGGTGGTACTCAATGCCGGACTCGCGCGGCCACAGCACCTCGAACTCACCGGTCGGGTTGTGCAAATCCAGCACCCGGTACTCCGAGGTCAGCGAAGAGGACGTCACAATCATGAGGAACCGCTCGGCGCGGTCCGCCCCCACACCGACGCCGAATTTCTCGTCCGTCTCTTCGTAGATCAGCACGTCGTCTTCGGCCGGGGTGCCCACCTTGTGGCGCCAGACCTGGTGGGGGCGCCAAGCGTCGTCCACACGCACGTAGAACAGGTACTCTTCGCCGGCCCAGGTGGCGCCGTAGAAGATGTTGTCGAGGCGGTCGTCGAGAAGCTCGCCCGTCTCAAGGTTCTTGATGCGCAGCGTGAAGCGCTCGTCGCCTTCAGTGTCGTAGGAGTAGGCCAACAGACGACCGGTCGTGGCCACCGACGAGGCACCCAGCGAGAAGAAATCGTGGCCTTCTGCCAGTTCGTTGATGTCCAGCAGGACCTGCTCGTCCGCCATGTGGTCGTTGACCTCGGGCGGTGTCCACGGCTCGTCACGCGTCGGCACACGGCAGGAAATGCCGTAGTTTTTGCCCTCAATGGTGCGGCCGTAGTACCACCAGTCGCCCTGGCGCTGCGGCACGGACATGTCCGTTTCCTTGATGCGGGACTTGATCTCGGCGTAGATGTCGTCGACAAGCCCGGACCACGCGGCGGTCTTCGACTCCGTGTAGGCGTTTTCAGCCTCGAGGTAACTGATTACCTCGGGGCTTTCTTTGTCCCGCAGCCACTCGTAGTCGTCGACAAAGTCGCGGCCGTGGAACGATCGTGTAATCGGGTGCTTCGCAGCTTTCGGAGCATTCATGCCCAGAAAGCCTACGCGTGCTCCCCCGGCCATTCAGAGAAGCGTCGGCCACTCAGGCGCTCGTACGCCTCGATGTAGCGGTCGCGGGTGGCTTCCACCACGGATCCCGGCAGCTCAGGCGGCTGCACACCATCGGCTGGGTCCCAACCGGACTTCGAGCTTGTCAGCCAGTTGCGCACGTACTGCTTGTCAAAGCTCGGCTGGACCACACCCTCTTCGTAGCTGTCCGCCGGCCAGTAGCGGGAAGAATCCGGGGTGAGGACTTCGTCGGCAAGCACAAGCTCACCGTTTTCGTCCAAACCGAACTCAAACTTGGTGTCCGCCAGGATGATGCCCTTGGTCTCCGCGTACTCGGCGGCACGGGTGTAGACATCCAGCGTTGCCGCACGCAGGCGCTCAGCCAGACCAGAACCAACCTTGTTGGCCACGAAGTCGAAGGTGACGTTCTCGTCGTGGTCGCCCTGCTCCGCCTTAGTCGCCGGGGTGAAAATCGGCTCAGGCAGCTTCGATGCCTCAGTCA
The DNA here is from genome assembly GCF_001815635.1 of Corynebacterium sp. HMSC075D04. Lineage (NCBI taxonomy): Bacteria > Bacillati > Actinomycetota > Actinomycetes > Mycobacteriales > Corynebacteriaceae > Corynebacterium > Corynebacterium sp. HMSC075D04. The sequence goes on along the minus strand of NZ_KV821355.1, from coordinate 47,853 downwards.
GGCCTTCCGGCAGTTTCACGCCACACACGCGACCGGTGGCGTCGTACTCCTTCTTGCCAGAGCCGGTGAGGTAACCGCGGGCAACGCATTCGAACGGCACCATGTCGAGCTTCTTGACCACCATGGCGCGGCCGAGGACCTTCTCGGGAATACGCTCGTCGTCAATCGGCCCTGCGAGGTGATTCGGGACATCGCCAAGCAGGTCGAAGAAGAACATCGACGTTGCGGTGAGGATACGCCCCTTATCCGGGATGGCTGGCTCGAGCGAGAAATCGAACGCCGAAATACGGTCGGATGCCACCATCAGCAGCGTGTTGTCATCGACTTCGTAAATTTCGCGGACCTTGCCGCCGGCGAGATGGGCATAATCAGAAAGCTCTGGACGCATGCGCGTTAGTATATTCCCCGTGATCAAACGCGCGACTGCAGTCCTACTCCCCCTCGTTTTGGCTGCGTGCGGCACCCCTTCGGAGTTCGCTGGCAACATGCCAGCGTTTGAACCAACCCGCGACGGCACCACATTGTCCTTCGGCGACACCGCCCGCGTGGTCACCGAGGATGTGAGCTTCCACGTCCCCGTGCAGTGGGACGTCACCGTCGGTGCCCCCAAAACCCGGCGCGCCCCACGCAGCGCCGAGCAGGCAAACATGCTCGTGTGTTTCCCCGTCACGTTCACCCCGGTTGCGGTGGGTGAGTTCCCCGTGGACGTCACCGTCACGCTGCCGAAGCTCACGCCTATCGACGACACCCTCACCGCCAACACCGCCAACCCCGAATACTGCGGCGAAAGCGCCCTCACCGGCTACACCCCGGACCTCACCGGGCCCCAGCACGGCTTCGTCGCCTCCTGGTCCGGCACCGCAGACCGGGGTGTAGTAGGCACCGGCGTCGAGGTCAGCACCCGCGACGCCACTGTAACCTTTACTTCCCCCTAGAGGATCTCGCCCGGGGTGTAGTTCGCAGCCTCCGGGTGCGCATCCACAACCTCTTGCACGCGTGCAAGCACACGATCCACCTGCGCCTCGGCAGCGCCGATGAACGCGTGGCGGTCCTCGAGCGCCTTGTCCAGTGCTGCCTTGTCCAACGGAAGGCGCTCGTCGTTAGCCAAACGCTCCACAAGGTTCTGCTCTGCGCCGCGCTCGCGCATGTCCAGCGCCATAGCGACGGCGTTTTCCTTGATCACCTCGTGTGCGGTCTCACGGCCGACGCCGGCGCGCACCGACGCCATGAGGATGCGGGTGGTGGCAAGGAACGGCAGGTAGCGGTCCAGCTCGCGGTTGATCATGGCCGGGAACGCGCCGAACTCGTCGAGCACGGTCAGCATGGTTTCCAGCTGGCCGTCAATGGCGAAGAACGCATCCGGCAGCGCCACGCGACGCACCACGGAGCAGAACACGTCGCCCTCGTTCCACTGCTGGCCAGCAAGGTCGCCAACCATGGTGAGGTAGCCACGCAGGATGACCTGGAAGCCTCCGACGCGCTCACAGGAGCGTGCGTTCATCTTGTGCGGCATCGCCGAGGAACCAACCTGGCCTTCCTTGAAGCCCTCCGTGACCGTCTCGTTGCCGGCCATGAGGCGGATCGTGGTGGCCAGCGACGACGGGCCTGCACCCAACTGCACCAGCGAGGACACCACGTCGAAGTCGAGCGAGCGCGGGTAGACCTGGCCAACAGAGTCAAAGACGCGGTCGAAGCCGAGACCTTCCGCGATGCCCTGCTCGAGCTGCGCCAGCTTGGCCTCGTCGCCACCCATGAGATCCAGCATGTCCTGCGCGGTACCCATCGGGCCCTTGATGCCGCGAAGTGGGAGCCGATCCAACAGTTCCTCAATGCGTTCGATGGCCACCAGGATCTCATCGGCAGCAGAGGCGAAACGCTTGCCCAGCGTGGTGGCCTGCGCCGCAACATTGTGGGAGCGTCCAGCCATGACCAGGGACTTGTACTCGCCAGCGCGGTTGCCCACCGCCTTGAGCAGCGCGACTGCCTTGTCGCGGGTCAGTTCCAGCGCCTTGCGCACCTGGAGCTGCTCCACATTTTCGGTCAGGTCGCGCGAGGTCATCCCCTTGTGGATCTCCTCGTGGCCCGCCAGCGCATTGAACTCCTCAATGCGTGCCTTCACGTCGTGGCGAGTGACCTTCTCGCGCTGCGCGATCGAGTCCAGGTCGACCTTGTCGATGACCTTCTCGTAGTCCTCGATAGCGCCCTCGGCGACCTCGACACCGAGTTCCTTTTGGGCCTTGAGCACTGCGATCCACAGTTGGCGCTCAAGGATGATCTTGTGCTCCGGAGCCCACAGGGTGGCCATCTCCGGGGAGGCGTAACGGTTGCTCAGAACATTGGAATTATTCGGTTTCACGGCATTTATCCTAGGGAAATAGCGCCTTCGATGGCGGGGCGGGCGATGTCTTTGCGGTAGAAGGATCCGGGCAGTTCGATGCCCTCAATGATGCGGTAGGCGTCGTCCACGGCCTCCTTGAGCGTTGCGCCATTGCCGACGACACCAAGCACACGGCCACCAGACGCCACATAATTGCCGTCCTCTTCCTTGGTGCCTGCGTGGAGGACCTTCGTCGGGTCATCGAGTGCGTCGCCGGTGATCACGCCGCCCGTCTTTGCGGACTGCGGGTAGCCCTCGGCAGCCAGCACCACCATGGCGGCGAACCCGTCGCGCCACTGCAGCGGCTCGATCTCACTCAAGCGACCTTGTGCGACGGCCAGCAGCACCTCCGCCAGCGGGGTCTCCAACAACGACAGCACGGCCTGGGTTTCCGGGTCACCGAAGCGGGCGTTGAACTCCACCACCGCCGGGCCTTCCGGGCCCCACGCGGCACCGATGTAGAGCAGGCCCTGGTACGGAATGCCACGGTTGACCATTTCGGTGGCCACGGGGCGGGCGATGTCGTCGACAAGCACCTGCACCCCATTCTCCGGCAACCACGGCAGCGGGGCATACGCACCCATGCCGCCGGTGTTGGGGCCTTCGTCGTTGTCGTAGGCGCGCTTGTGGTCCTGCGCCGGCAGCAGCGGCACGACCGTTTCGCCGTCGACGAGGCAGAACAGCGACACCTCCGGGCCTTCAAGGAAGGACTCGAACAGCACCGGATTGCCAGCTGCGATGACAGCCTCTGCGTGCGCCTTGGCTTCGGCGCGGTCCTCGGTGACCACAACACCTTTGCCGCCGGCAAGGCCGTCGTCCTTGACCACGTAGCGCGGACCGTACTCGTCTAACGCGGACTCGATGGCGTCCGCGGATTCCACGCGGGTCGCGGTCGCCGTCTTCACACCAGCCGCCGCCATGACCTCCTTGGCAAACGCCTTCGAGCCCTCAAGCTGCGCGGCCGCCTTGGTTGGGCCGAAGACGGGGAAACCGGCGTCGATCAGCGCGTCGGCTGCACCCGCAACCAACGGCACCTCAGGTCCGATGACCACGAGTTCCGCGTCGATCTCACGGGCGAGCGACACAATATCTACTGGGGACGACACGTCGAGCGGACGCACCGTGGCCAGGCGGGACATACCCGCGTTACCCGGCGCGACAGTGAGCTCATTGCCGTGCATTGCATGGAGAAGGGCGTGTTCCCGGCCGCCCGAACCGATGACAAGGATGCGCATGCGATCCAACTTACCGGTAGCGTCGGAGACTATGAGCACTGTATTCAGCAAAATTATTGCAGGCGACATCCCGGGCCGAATTGTGTACCAGGACGACAAGGTCGCAGCCTTCCTCACCATCGAACCGGTCGCGTACGGCCACACGCTGGTCGTTCCCATCGAAGAGATTGACAAGTGGACCGACATCCCGGCGGACCTGTGGGCGCACATGAATGAAGTGGCGCAGAAGGTCGGACGGGTGATCGTCGATAAGTTTGATGCGCAGCGCGCGGGCTACCTCATCGCAGGATTCGAGGTCCCCCACGCCCACATCCACGTCTTCCCCGCCAACGACATGTCCGGCTACTCGCTGGCCAGCGCAATGCGTGCCGACGAAACCGACGCCGCCAAGATGGACGCCGCCGCCGACACCATCCGCGAAGGCATTAAGCAGCTGGAAGCGAAATAGTAAACGTCGAGCCCTCGCCCGGCGCCGTATCGACAACCACGGTGCCGCCGTGGGCCTCGATCAGCGATTTGGTAATCGCCAGCCCCAGACCCGAGCCACCGCCCGAGCTGCGGTTGCGCGACGCATCCGCGCGGTAGAAGCGCTCGAAAATATGCTCGGCGTCCTTCTGTTCCATGCCGCAGCCATTATCCGCAATGTCGAGGACCACACGGTCCAGGTTGTGCCGGATCGTGATGGTCACCTCTGCATCCGGACCCGCGTGCTTAAAGGCGTTAGTGACCAAGTTGACCACTACCTGGCGCAGCCGGCCGGGATCCCCCACCACGACAGGGACGTCTGGGGTGTCCTTGACCACGTCCACCACCCGCTCTGGGTAGGCGGCGTGCATCGAGTCCTTCACCGAAAGCGCAAGCTCGAGCACATCCACCTCCTGCTTCTCCAGGCGGGAACCCTCCGCACGGGTTAGCGCCAGCAGGTCCTCGACGAGCAGCTGCATACGCGCGGACTCTTCATCGATCTTGCTCAGCACCATTTGCGGGTCATCCACCATGCCCTTGCGGTACAGCTCGGTGTATCCGCGCACGCTGGTGAGCGGTGTACGCAGTTCGTGTGAAGCATCGCCAACGAAGCGGCGCATCTGCTCTTCCTGCGTTTTCGCATTTTCCAGCGATTCTTGCAAGCGGCTCACCATGGTGTTCATGGCAAACGACAGACTGCCCACTTCTGTCTCACGCGGCCAAGCGGGCACTCGCCTGTCGGTATCGCCTCCGGCGATCGCCAGAGCGGTGTTTTCCACAATCTTTAACGGAGCCAACGCACGTGCCACGAAGTAGTTACTTGCAATGCCAATGCCGACGAGCACCAGAGCCCCAACCAGCGCCTCAATCTGTGCCAGGGAGCGCAACATCCGGTACTCCGACTCCAGCGACTTCGCCACATACTGCACGGAACCGTCGGACTGCTCCGTGGCAATGGCACGCCAGCGCTTCACAGTCGTCGTATTTGGGTCGCTGAGATCAGAAGTGATCGTGACCAACTGCCCGAAGTCGGTCGTTTTGATCTGGCTCCAATCTGGCGAGTTGACCTCCCCCGGGCGCGACACCATCACGCCCCGGTCCGGGTACAGCCTGGATTGGGTGAACTCACTCGGCAGGTTCCAAGGGTTGAACTGCCACACCGGCCCCTGGTGTGCCCACGTATCCAAGCCTTCCCGCAGCTGGTCGTCTGCACGGTCCAGCAGCAGGTTGCGCATGAGGAAGTAGATCAGCACGGAACTCAGTGTCGTACCGATCACGGAGATGACCATCACGGTGGTGACAAGTTGCCGCTTCAGTGGCTTCTTTGTCGGCCCCGTAAATAAGGAATACGCCATAACGTTGCGAAAGGCCTACTGGCGTGGGGTGCGCAGCACGTAACCGACACCACGGACCGTGTGGATCAGCGGCACATCGCCCGTGTCTACCTTGCGGCGCAGGTAGGAAATGTAGGACTCGACCACGTTGCCGTCGCCGCCGAAGTCGTAGTGCCACACGTTGTCCAGGATCTTCGCCTTGGACACGACCACCTCAGCGTTGAGCATGAGGTAGCGCAGCAGGTTGAACTCCGTCGGGGAGAGCTCGACGATCTCGCCGGCTTTGGTGACCTCGTGGGTGTCGTCGTTAAGCGTCAAGTCCGCATAACGCAGAGTGGAATCCTGGTTCGAATCGTCCACCACGTTGCCGCGCCGCAGGATCACACGCAGGCGCGTGATCACCTCTTCGAGCGAGAACGGCTTGGTCACGTAATCATCCGCGCCAATGGTCAGGCCGTGGATACGGTCCTCCACGGCATCCTTTGCTGTCAGGAACAGCACCGGACTGTCAAGTCCTTCTGCTCGTAGCTTGCTGAGCAGCTCAAAGCCGTCCATCTCCGGCATCATCACGTCCAGGATGTACGCATCCGGGCGGGAGGTGCGCGCCAGCTCGAGGGCTTCCGCACCAGAGTTGGCGGTCTCCACATCAAAACCCTGGAACTTCAGAGACACCGTCAACAGTTCGACGATGTTCGGCTCGTCATCAACAACCAGCACCTTGAGGTTCTGCGAGTCAGCCATGGTTTGTGTTCTCCTTAATTTTTGCGGCAATCATGCACTTGCCACGATTAAACAACACAACGCTGTACGTCGCCTGTGTACTTGCTGCCCAAGGTTGAGCAAGTCGATCTTTGTTCGCCAAAGAAAGTGCCCCCTCGCCGATACGTATCGACGAGGGGACCCACGAGCTGGAGACGAGACTTGAACTCGCAACCTACGCATTACAAGTGCGTTGCGCTACCGATTGCGCCACTCCAGCAACGCGCTAGATCTTACACATAGCCCGTGGTCGCGCGAAAACCGCCAAGCCGATAGTGTGGCCTGTGTGGAAAAGAGATTGTGGGGAAAGCTCAGAGGTTCGCGCCAACGCTTAGCGACGATCGACGCTGCCCGCACCTCTCCTCCCCCATCCGTCCTCGCCCCGATCAACCTGACCGACCCGACCGAGGTCGCCGCGGTGATGAACATCGCCGCCCGCATTGGGGAGATCCTGATCGCCAACGCGACAACATCTGCGGACGCGATCAAGCAGATCCACACCGTGTGTTCGTCGTACGGCCTGCACTATGTGCACGTTTCCATCACGGTGAACACGATTACGCTGAACACCATCATCGGCGTGGATCATCGCACCCCAGTCAACGTGTTCCGCGTGGTCACCATGATCAGCGAGAACTACCACAAACTGCAGGAAGTGGATCGTCTGATCCGCTCGATCCGTTCAGGTGCAACACCGCCTGAGATGGCGGAGAAGATTCTCGACGAGATCGACAACGCCCCCATCCCCTACCGCAACACCCGCAACTTGGCCGGTTGGGCTGTGATGGGTTTCTTCGTCGCCATGCTGCTCGGCGGCGATTTGCTGCTCATGTTCTTCGGCGGCCTGACCGCGTTTCTCATCATGGGCTTTTCCAAGTTGCTCTCCCGTGGCGGGTTGCCCGGGTTTTTTCACAATGTGATTGGTGGGTTCGTCGCCACGCTGCCCGCTGCAATCGCCTATGACTTTTCCGCCTCGATCGGGCACACGATCAACCCCAGTCAGCTGATCGCAACAGGCATCATCGTCCTGCTTGCAGGTTTGACGCTGGTGCAATCGCTTCTCGACGGCGTCACCGGCTCCATGGTCAACGCCTCCGCCCGCTTCTTCCAAGCCATGTTGGGCACCGGCGGCATCGTCGCAGGCGTCGCCGCTGGCGTGCAGGTTTCCGAGCTGGTCGGGATGCCACTGCCACCAGTCGAGGTGCTCCCAGCTGATGCGGCGTACAACAACGTGTGGCTGACCACCTTCGGTGGCGCGATGGCGGCAGCCTCGTTCGCGGTGTGTTGCTTTGCGGAACGAGCAGCTGTGCTGCTGTCCTTCGTCACCGCAGCGACAGGTTCATTCATCTTCTACATCGTGCTCACTCCGCTCGGCGCTGGCCGACTGTTGGCTATCGCGGCGTGTGCGGTCGCCGTCGGCTTGGCCGGCGGTCTCATTTCCCGCCGCTTCTTGATCAACCCGGTAATCACTGCTGTCGCCGGCGTGACCCCGTTCCTACCCGGTTCGTGGATCTACCGCGGCATGTACGCACTGATGAACGAGCAGCTCCTGCTCGGCATGATGAACCTACTGACCGCGATCGGCACCTGCCTCGCCCTAGCCGGCGGTGTGGTGTTCGGCGAGTGGCTGGCCCGCCGCATCCGTGCCCCACAGCTCTACGTGCCGTACGAGGCGTTTAGGCGCGCTGGCCGGCTGACTTTCCAGCAGATTCGTCGGGTACGGCGCCGTCGTTAAGCAGGTGGCGTAGAATGATGGGGCTTTAGCTGTCGTTCTTGCAAGGAGGAACCCCCAAGTGCCACCTAAGATCACCGATTCGCGCCCCACCGCCGAACAAACGCATGCTGTTGAGGAGCAAACTGCGTCGGGCGCCCGTCGGATCGTGGCCACTTACGCTGAGGACTTCCTGGACGGCGTAACGCTCATGTCCATGCTGGGTGTCACCCCGCAGGGCTTCGTGTACAAGCGCTACGTCGAGGACCTGGAGCAAGCAGCGGAAGAGGAAGCGCCGAAGAAGGCCACGAAGAAGGCGACCAAGAAGAAAGCCTCGAAGAAGAAGGCAACAAAGAAGAAAGCCACCAAGAAAAAGGCTACGAAGAAGGCAGTGAAGAAGGCTGCCAAGAAGACTGCTAAAAAGTCGACGAAGAAGACCGCCAAGAAGGCCTAATGGGTAGCAACGAGTTCCTCGTCGTGGCCAACCGCCTGCCTGTAGACAAGGTGGGCGACCATTACGAGGTCTCCCCTGGCGGTTTAGTCGCAGCCCTCGCACCGGTACTGCGCTCCCGTGGGGGCTGCTGGGTGGGATGGCCTGGCGATACCAGCGCAGAACTCGAACCGTTTGAGTTCAACGGCATCTCGCTGGTCCCCGTGTGCTTGGACCAGGACGACTTCGAGGGCTTCTACGAGGGCTTTTCCAACTCCACATTGTGGCCGCTGTACCACGACCTCATCGTCACCCCCGAGTACAGGCAGGAGTGGTGGGAGCGCTATGTCGCCGTCAACGAAAAGTTTGCGCGGGCGACCGCCAAAGCCGCTGGCAAAAATGCCACGGTGTGGGTGCAGGACTACCAGCTTCAGCTCGTACCGGGGATGCTGCGCGAACTACGCCCCGACTTAACCATCGGCTTTTTCCTGCACATCCCGTTCCCGGCACCGGCGCTGTTCCAGCAGTTGCCGTGGCGCGACGAGATCCTCTCCGGCCTGTCCGGCTGCGACCTGATCGGTTTTCAGCGCACCACGGACGAAGAGAACTTCCGCCTGCTCACCACCGATATTCGTACTGGCACCTTCCCCATTTCTATTGATGCGGATGAGGTGCAGGCGGCGACGGAGTCGTCGATACGCACACTGCGCAATTCGCTCGGCAACCCGAAGCACGTGCTGCTGGGCGTGGATCGGATGGATTACACCAAGGGCATCCTGCAGCGACTGCTGGCGGTCGAGGAACTGCTGGAGGAAGGCGAACTCGACGATATTGCCGTGGTGCAGTTGGCTACGCCGTCGCGTGAACGCATCGAGCACTACCGCAAGACCCGTACGGAAGTTGAGCAGGCGATCGGGCGTATCAACGGCCGCTTCGGCCAGGTCGGCCGCCCGGTCGTGCACTACATCCACCGCGGGGTGTCCAAGGACAAGCTGGGTACCTTTTATGCAGCGGCCGACATCATGCTGGTCACACCGTTTAAGGACGGCATGAACCTCGTGGCCAAGGAGTACGTCGCCGCACACCCAAACGGCGACGGTGCGCTGGTGCTTTCCGAGTTCGCAGGCGCTGCAGTCGAACTCAACCAGGCCTACCTGTGCAACCCGTTCGACCTGGGGTCCGTCAAGGCCGCGATTGTGGCCGCAACCGACCCCGACCCGGCACGCATGCGGGCGATGCACGACTGGGTCATGGAACACGACGTGACCCGCTGGGCGCAGGACTTCTTGGAGGCGTTGTGAAGCGCGCGCTGCTGCTCGCCCCGGTGATGCTGCTCGCGGCGTGTTCGAGCCCGCAGCAGTGGCACGTCGTTGGCGTGTACACCGACCCAGAGGCGCCCGTCGCGCGCAATACCGGCGGCGCATCCGTCACCTTTTCGGGTTCGTCGTTTTCCGGCACCACCGGCTGCGCTGAGGTTTCCGGCGAGTTCGACGGGGAGGACACTGTCCGTTTACGCGATGTCACCGTCGGCGACCCGGGCGACTGCGCCGGTTGGGGCCGCCACATACACGACCAGTTGGTGCCACTGCTTCACGACGACACCGAGTTCACCGTCACCCGCCCAACCGACACCGACCTTGTGCTCACCCTGCTCAGTGACGCCGTGGATGCCCCGGCCGTTAAACTGCGCACATGGTGATTGCTCAGGCCGAAACGTTGTTGGTATGCCTCGACTTCGACGGCACGCTTGCTGAACTCAACCCCGACCCCTACGCGGTCACAATGCATCCGGCGGCCGAGGACGCGATCCGTCGCCTTGCTGCTCTCCCCGGCACCGAGGTTGCAATCCTGTCCGGCCGCCACCTCGACGGTCTGCGCCAGGTCCTGCCTTCCGGCCTCAATGTCACCCTCGTCGGCTCCCACGGCGCCGAGCCCGGGCCCACGCTTGACGACGACTCCCGCGCCCACCTCGTCGACATCGAACGCCAACTGCGCGACATCGCCATCCCGCCCGCCTATGTGGAGGTGAAGCCGTATCAGAGGGTGTTGCACGTGGCGCCGGTCGCGGATAAGCAGGCGGCCCAGGACATGCTCGACGCCGCCGCTGCCCTGCCCGCCCGAAAGATCACACTGGGACACAATGTGGTGGAGTTTTCGGCCGTGGATATCACGAAGGGCACCTGGCTCGCTGAATACAAACGTGACTTCGCGGCCACCGTGTTCGCGGGTGACGACGACACCGACGAAACCGCCATCGCCGCCCTCGGCCCCACCGACCTGGCGGTGAAGGTCGGCGACAAACCCTCCCTGGCCTCGCGTCGCGTCGCAGATGTTGACGCGATGGCTGCGCTCTTGACCGAACTCGCCGACGAAAGGGAAGCATGGAACGCCTCTCGTTAGAGCACCAAGGCCGCACCCGCACCTGGACCGCCGTCGAAGGCGATCCCGACACGCTCCTGTTGGTGCTGCACGGGTCGCGCCAGTCCGGCAACGTGATGCGCAACTTCACCGACCGCACCTTTGAAACCCTCGGCGCGACCGTGGCCTACCCGGACGGTGTGGAACACCACTTCAACGACCTGCGCACCGGTTTCAACGAATCCGCACGCCGCCTGAACATCGACGACGTCGGATTCCTACGGAAGGTCATCGCACACCACGCCCCGCGTCGCGTGATCGGCATCGGCTTTTCCAACGGCGGCCAAATGGTCATGCGCCTCCTTTTCGACGCCCCCGGCCTCCTCGACGGCGCCGCCACCTTCGGCGCCTCCATGCCCGTCGAATCCAACACGTGTGTTGGCACTTCCGATTATCAGCCCACCCCGCTCGTTTCCGTCCAAGGCACCGCCGACCCGCTCGTCCCCTACAACGGCGGCGAAGCCGGGATCGGCGGCAACAACCGTGGCCAGACCCGTTCCGCAATCAACTCTGCGCAGTTCTTTGCGGAACTCAACTCGTGTGGGTGGCGGGGGTCGTCGACAAGCGGTGCCCTGCGTATCGACGACTGGCACGGCCCCGCCCCCGTCCGCCTCATCACCATCGACGGCTTCGGCCACATGGTGCCGGTAGCCAAAACGCTCGACGCGCGGCTTGGGCCCGGCACCGACGAGATCACCGGCGGTGAGGTTATTCAGCGATTCTTCTTTGACGAGCGAACTCGCTAAGCACCACGCCCGCCGCCACCGACGCGTTGAGGGACTCCACCCAATCCGTCATCGGCACCGACATGATCACGTCGCAGTTCTCGCGCACCAGGCGTGAAATGCCCTTGCCTTCGGAGCCAACCACGATCACTACCGGGCCCGTGGCCTGGTCAAACGTGTCCAGGGTGTGCTCGCCGCCCGCATCCAGGCCGACGACCGTGTAGCCGTTGTCCTGGAACTTCTTCACCGTGCGAGTCACGTTGGTCACGCGCGCCACCGGCAACTGCGCCGCCGTACCCGCCGACGTCCGCCACGCCACACCCGTGACCTGCGCCGAACGCCGTTCCGGGATGATCACGCCGTTACCACCGAACGCCGCAGTCGAACGAATCACCGCACCAAGATTGCGCGGATCCGTAATGTTGTCCAGCACCACAAACATGCCGGGGCCATCCACCGACTCCAGCAGGTCATCCAGGTCCGCGTACTTGTACGGCTGGATCTTCAACCCAATGCCCTGGTGTAGGCCGTTACCGGTCATCGCATCCAACTGCTGACGCGGCACTTCCTGCACCGGAATGTTCTTGCTGTTCGCCAGCGCAACGGCCTCGCTCAGACGATCATCGTGGCCGGTGCCCTGCGCGACGAACAACGCCTCCGACGGCACCTTCGCCTTCAGACACTCAATGACCGGGTTGCGGCCCACCACCAGATCCGCCACCTCACGGTCGTGCCGGCCCTGCGCGCGGCGCTTCTGCTCCAACTTGCGCTTATGCGCCGCGTGGTAGACGCGATCCTCAGCCTTCGGCGTCGCACCCTTGCCCTTCAGGCCACGGCGACGCTGCCCGCCAGAGCCCTTCGTCGGACCCTTTTTGTTCTTCTTCTGTACGTCACGACGCTGATACGGTTTCGCCATCGTCTACTCCTTTACCTGCCACTGCGGCCCCTCGGCCGTGTCGGTCACTTCAATTCCCGCACGCGCCAACCGGTCGCGCACCTCGTCCGCCGTGGCCCAATCCTTCTCCGCACGCGCGGTCGCACGGCGTTCCAGTTCAGCTTCCACCAGCACGTCTAATGCCTTGCTATTGCCATTGCTTGACGACGACGGCCACGCCCCCGGATCAACACCCAACACCGCCGCCATCGCACGCACCTGCGCCGCGATCGGGGCCGGATCGGCTGCCTTATTGCCCTCGCGCACAAGGTTGTGGATTTCTGCGAGGGCTTTCGGGACGGCGAAGTCGTCGTTAAGCGCCTGCTCAAATGCCTCAGTCCACGTCGACGGCTCCGGCATACCTGCGCGCTTCACAAACTCCTCAATGCGCCTAAAGCCGGCCGCAGCTTCCTTGAGCGCCTCCGGCGAATACTCCAACACGCTGCGGTAATGCGCCGACCCGAGGTAGTAACGCAACTCCACCGGGCGTACCTCCTCCAGCATGTTGTCGATGGACAGCACATTGCCCAGGCTCTTCGACATCTTCTCGCCAGCCATGGTCACCCAGTGGTTGTGCATCCAGTACTGCGCGAAATCATCGCCCGCCGCATGCGACTGCGCCTGCTCGTTCTCGTGGTGCGGGAACTGCAGGTCAAGGCCACCACCGTGGATGTCAAACGTGCCACCCAGGTACCACGTGGACATCGCCGAGCACTCCAAGTGCCACCCCGGACGCCCATCGCCCCACGGGGTCGGCCAACTCGGCTCACCCGGCTTCGCCGCCTTCCACAACGCGAAATCACGTGCGCCACGCTTGCCCGCGTTCGACGTCTCCCCCTGCTCCATCTCCTCAACCTTGTTGCCGGAAATCGAGCCGTAATCGCCGCCCGCCTTCACCCAAGCGTCGACGTCGAAGTACACCGAACCGTCCGCTGCATAGGCGTAGCCGTTATCAATCAGGCGCTGCATGTAATCGACCATCTGCGTCACATGCCCAGTCGCCCGCGGCTCCACCGACGGTGGCAACACACCAAGCGTGTCGTACGCACGGGTGAACTCACGCTCGTACGTGGACACCCACTCCCACCAGGGGCGATTGTGCTCGTCTGCCTTGGCGAGAATCTTGTCGTCAATATCCGTGACATTACGCACGAACGCCACGTCGTTGCCCTTCGCCGCAAACCAGCGACGAACAATATCGAACGCAACACCCGAACGCAGGTGGCCAATATGCGGCTTCGCCTGCGGAGTGGCGCCACACAGATAAATCGAAACGTGGCCAGGATTCACCGGCTCGAAGTCTCGCAGCGTGCGGGTCTTGGTGTCGAAAATACGTTGATTCACGCCGTTTATCCTACGTTGCCGTTCAATTCCACCAACGCAGTGGCAATCGCCGCCCGGCCCTCACCCGAACCAGTGAACCCCATGTGGTCCGTCGTCGTCGCCGACACCGATACCGGAGCACCCAAAGCCTGCGACAACACCCGCTCTGCCTCCTCACGCACCGGGCCCATCTTCGGGGTCTGCCCAATCATTTGTGCAGAAACATTGACGACGGTGTGGCCGTGGTCGTCTACAAGCGCACGGAGCTCCTCGAGCAACTGCACCCCTCGGACCCCGTCATACTCCGGGCGGCCGACCCCGACGAACGAGCCGAGATCCCCAAGGCCCGCCGCCGACAGCACCGCGTCCACGATCGCGTGGCTGACAACATCGCCATCTGAATGACCTTCGCAACCATCCTGGCCCTCGTGCAGAATTCCGGCGATCCAGCACTCCTTCCCGGCCTGGATCTGATGGGCATCGAAGGCAGTACCAACTCGCAGATTCGTCATGGACTGAACACTACCCACTCCGGGGACGCCGAGTCGTATTCTTCGAAGCCCTCGCGCTCCAGTTCGAGGTCGCGCAGGTGTCTCTTCAGCGAGGCGAGGAGTTCCGGCGTAATCTCCGGCATCTTCTCCGGCGCATACTCGAACTTGCGGCCAAACCTATCCTCCAGCGTGGTGATCGTTTCCACGCAGGCTTCCCAGTCGTAGTCCTTTTCGTACTGCTCCACCGCCGAGTGACACCGGGCGTTGAACTCCGCACTGTCGCGGCGCCGCTTCCGACGCTGTTCCAGAGTGGACTTCCACCGCGGGTTTTCACCTTCGGCGAGATACTCGACGATCAAGCCGTCGGGTTCGCTGACCTGGAAGGTGCCGTCATCGAAAAGCCAGACGACTTCGCCCGTGACGTGATCGACCACATAGGTAGCGCGGCGGTCCGTCTTGATGTTGTGGTGACGCTGGCACAGACAGAACAGGTTCGACGGCGTCGTTTTGCCGCCGTTGCCGTAGGGAATGCGGTGGTCGAGCTGGCAGCGCTTCGCGGCAACGTTGCAACCCGGCCAACGGCAGGTACCGTCGCGGGTTTGCACGAACGCCTTCATTGCTTCGGTGGGCACATAGGCGTCGGTCTCGGCATGTTCAGCCTCGTCGAGGTCGATGACCTTCACCTTGGCGGTTTCTTTGAGCGCGTCGATGATTTCCGTGCCGTCTGCCCCCGACCAGCCGAAGCCGGGAACGAAGTAGCCGGCGCCTGGGGTCTTCGGCGAAAACACGTGCAGCACCAACTGAATCGACGAGTGCTGCTGGCCGGTGAGGATCATCTGCAGTGCATCGTCACGACTGAGCTTGTGTTCCTTCGCGACGGCACCGACATACATATCCATCAGACCAATCGTTGCCGAGTCGCCAGAGATATTCAGACCGGCGTCCCCGTCGTCTTGGCCATAGAACACGCCTTGGCAGGTGCCGAATGGCGCATCTTTTGCTTTCTTGCGAGCTTTCGTTTTCTTCGGGCTTGGTGCCAACTTCGCATCAACCTGCTTGATCCGGTCCCGCAGGCGGCGCTTTAGCGACGTCGCCGATGGCAACTCCATCCCGGCGGAACGCGGCGTGAACACCTTGACTAGGTAGTCGTCGAACTCAGCCAACACTTCGGGCGTGGCGAGATCGTTCAACCGGTTCAGGACGGTCTCGATTGCGCTAAGGCGCGTGATATCGAGCCGTCGCGTATCAGCCTGCATTTGGCGTAGTTTCGGCAGGTCTGCCAAGACGCTATACCCAAGAATTCCGCTTTCAGCCCAGCTCACGGTACGGCCGGCGGCGCTTGCGATGCGTTGGCTTAGCAGTTCGAAGTCGTCGATAATCGCACCGGGCTCAGCGTAAGCGTGAAAGATACTGTATTCCGCGTCTCGCATCGCTTGACCTGCGACGCTGATCTGGTCACCCTGACGTTCTGTGGCGAAGTATCCGGTAGACATTGTCCCCCCTTTCGGTCTTTCAATCGAACATACATGCCACCACCGCGACAATGCAAGGGTTTTTCGAAACTTTTTAGATAATTCGTTCGAACGCCCTAGCTAGTTGCCGGGGATCTCGAACACGGTCGGCTCGGCCTCATCGGTAATGCTTTTCGCCAGGCGAAGATCGATCGGGGTGGTAATCTTGAACGCCATCGGATCGCCCTGAACAGTGGTGACGGGGGCGCCGTACCACTCCATTAGAGACGCGTCATCAGTTGCCACGAACTCGGGCGACTGCTCAAGGTAAGCACGGTTGGCGGCACGCAATTGGCGCAGGTCAAAGCCTTGCGGTGTCTGTGCGGCCCGCAAACGGCTGCGGTCCAGCGTCGCCTCCACCGCATTCACCGCACCCCCACTGACCTGTTTAATGGTGTCCGCGACAGGTACAATCGGCACCACCGCGGGCGCGCCATCGAGCACGGCACGGGCCACGCGGGCAATCATGCCGGGAGGGGTGAGGGCGCGGGCGGCGTCGTGGACGAGCACGCAGGCGTCGTCAAGCGAAATTGCTTCGAGCGCTGCGTAGATGGAGTCCGCGCGCTCCGCACCGCCATGCACAAACTGCACGTCATGCTCCCGCAGGCACTGTCGGGCATGCTCCTCCATCGCAGGACTGATGACGACGACCACCTGGTCCACAATCTCGGAGGTTTCCATCGCGGTGACGGAACGCTCCAAAAGCGTGCGCCCGCGCAACGGCACATACGCCTTTGGCACCTCAGCGCCCAGCCGGGTGCCCTGACCTGCTGCGGCAACAACCGCTACGACACGGCGGTCCAAGGGCTCGTCTTACTCGTCGTCGAAAGAAAGCTCGTCGAGGTCAACATCATCTTCGGCGTCAATATCGCCCGGCGCCTCGGAGATACCAGCCTTGACCTGCTCGTCGATGATCTTCTGGATCTCGGCTTCCATCTCCTCGACCTTCTTCTCATCGACGGGCTCTGCAAGCGCGAGCTCACCGACGAGAATCTGGCGAGCCTTGCCAAGCATGCGCTTCTCACCAGCAGAAAGACCCTTGCCCTGGTCACGGCGCCACAGGTCACGTACAACCTCGGCCACCTTATTAATGTCGCCGGAAGCAAGGCGCTCCTGGTTCGCCTTATAGCGACGAGACCAGTTGCCGGCCTCCTCAACATCCGTCTCACGCAGCACGGAGAACACCTTCTGCAGGCCCTCCTCGTTGACTACGTCACGCACACCGACAAGCTCGGAGTTCTTTACGGGCACGCGAACCTCAAGGTCTGAGTGGAGAATCTGCAGCACCAAGAAGTCCAGCTTCTCGCCGCGCATCTCACGCTCTTCGATGTCGGCGATACGCGCCGCGCCGTGGTGCGGGTAAACGACCACTTCTCCGACCTTGAATTCCATAAACGCTCCTTGGTGCTCCCGGCGAAGTTTTGACCCCACAACCCTACCACCGCCTTCAAAGCTCCGAATAGGGGATAAAATGGGAAAAGTTGCTGTCTAGGCGCTAAAGTATTCCAGAGAATAACCTTCGAAACCGTTTGACTATGGAGGACCCCACGTGAAGTCCCTGAAGCAGGTAGCCGTTATCGCTGCCGCTGGCTGCGCATCCTTGGCCCTTGTTGGCTGCTCCGCTGGCCAGATTACTCAGACCTCGAACCAGGTCGCTGCTGTGGATGGTGCCAGCGCCGCAACCGAGAACGGCGAAGTTGCTGTGCAGGATGTCACCGTCGTCTTGGCTGAGGACGGCAAGGCTGCCCTCAAGTTCACCGCGACGAACCAGGACACCTCCATGACGGATCACACGTTGAAGTCCGTCACCGCTGGTGGCAACACCGTCAAGATCGCAAACAACAACACGATTAAGTACAACTGCGTGTTGGTTGCTGATTCCGCCGAGGGCCTCGAGCGCCTGCCGCAGGATGACGCGAACTGCATCAGCTACACCGCTACCTCGCTGGCTAACGACGATTTCGCGTACGGCGGCAACGTCCCGGTCACGTTCAACTTTGACACCGGCTCCATCGACGTTGTGGCTACCGTGTCTGCACCGCACCTCGTTTCGGGCCAGGTTGACCGCGAGACTGGCGCGAAGCACTAAGAGCTTTTCGCTTATCGACGAACACATGCCGCTGGGTTAACCAGCGGCCTTTTCGTTTTCGAACACTTTTCGAACACTTGCAGGCTCCGTGTCGTGTGCGTGTTATACGGTGTCGCACATGGCTAAGAAACCTCGCGTGATCCACACGTGCTCCGAATGCGGCTACTCTTCCCCGAAGTGGCTCGGCCGCTGCCCTGAGTGCGGGTCGTGGGGAACGTTGCAAGAAGAAGCGCCGGCTGCGGTTTCCGCAGGTTCGGTAAAGACGTCTGCGCTGACACCGACGTCGCCCGCGACCCCGATCACGAAGGTGAACGCGACTGCGACGCGCACGTTGCCCTCTGGCATCCGGGAACTCGACCGGGTGTTGGGTTCCGGTGTGGTGCCGGGGTCGGTGGTGCTGATGGCCGGTGAGCCGGGCGTGGGTAAATCGACGCTGTTGCTTGAGGTTGCATCGCGGTGGGCGGCGATGGATGGCCGCAAGGCGCTATACGTGACTGCTGAGGAATCTGCAGGCCAGGTCCGTGCCCGTGCTGAGCGCACCGATGCGCTGAAAGACACGCTGTACTTGGCGGCGGAGTCGAACCTCGACGTGGTGTTTGGCCACGTCCAGCAGGTCAACCCCTCGCTGCTCATTGTGGATTCGGTGCAGACTATGCACGCCGCGGGTGTGGAGGGTGTTGCGGGTGGGGTGGCACAGTCCCGCGCAGTAACGGCTGCGCTGACCACGCTGGCGAAGACGACGAACCTGCCGATCATCCTGGTGGGGCATGTGACTAAGGACGGCAACGTGGCCGGCCCGCGCGTGCTCGAGCACCTGGTGGATGTGGTGTTGAACTTTGAGGGTGACAGGCAGTCGTCGTTACGCATGCTGCGTGGCATGAAGAATCGCTTCGGGGCGACGGACGAGGTGGGGTGCTTCGAGCAGACCGCTGGTGGCATCCGGGAGGTACCGGACCCATCGGGGCTGTTCCTCTCTCACCGCGGGAAGACTCCGGACGGTTCTGCGGTCACGGTGGCGATGGATGGCGTCCGGCCGATGCTGGCGGAAGTCCAGGCACTTACCGTCGATCCGGTGAATAAGAGCCCGCGACGCGTGGTCACGGGCTTGGATTTCAACAGGGTGCCGATGGTACTCGCCGTCCTCCAGGCACGCTGCGGGCAGCGCACGAATGACAAGGACGCGTACGTAGCAACCGTTGGCGGTGTGAAGATCACCGAAACAGCAACGGATCTTGCGGTCGCGCTGGCTACATGGTCGAGCCTGCACGAAACACCGCTGCCGCCGAAGACTGTGGTCATCGGCGAAGTGGGCCTCGCGGGTGAACTACGAAGGGTGCCTAACCTCGGACGCCGCCTGCAGGAGGCGGCGAGGTTGGGATACGAAAACGCGATCGTGCCCAGCGGAGAACTCGAACCGGTCGAGGGAATGCGGGTCAGTCAGGTCTCTACGCTCGGGGAGGCGATCGCGCTGTTAGCTAAATAACTACAAGAAACTAGGTGATGTTGAAGGGGGCTGCTTCCGAAGCATTGTCGCCGATGACCGTGTGCAGGAAGTAGGACCCCGGCTCGATCGCGGGACGGTCATCACACTTACCCGGCTGAGACACGGTGCCGGACCAGCGAGCCTGGTAGCCCTGCTTCTCCCCCGCCTTGTAGGTCTGGGTGCCGGACACGACGGGCTGGTAGCAGTCGGTGTCTGCCCACATGCGCTCGTTGGTACGCATGTCGTACACCTCGAAGCGCAGGATGTTCTCGTCAAGGTCGATGACGCAGTCGGTGTCGGTCGGGTTTTCCACTTCCATGTAGAACACCGGCTCGGTGCCTGCGGCATAGGACGGCTGGTTCGGCAACGCCTTGATCCGTAGGTCCTTGAGTTCGCATGCGCCAGTGCGGGCCGGTGCGGCCTCAACACTGGAGGAAGGTTCCTCGGACGGGGATGCGGACGCAGTCTCAGACGTAGATTCCTCAGGCGCGGCGACGGTCGGCTCGGTAGCCACGGTCGGGTTCACGGTTTGCTCGGTGGAGGTTTCGGTTGTCCCATCCGATCCGGATCCGCCGCTGCGGGCCATGGCGGAAAGCGCCCAGACCAGCAACGCCACAACCACGAGGAGGATGACGAGGGCCGCGACGCGGCGACGCATGTAGATCTCCGGGGGCAATGGGCGCTGGTTCGACATGCTTATAACTTAATCGCCGAAGTTTTCGTAGGTGGTCTCGACACGGCCGTCCGAAAGACGGTAACGCGCGCCAACCACACCGATGCTGCGCTTGCTCAAGCCAGCAACAACGGCGGGGATGCGGGCGACCAAGTGCTCGGCGCCGTGGCGGGCGTGGGCTTGCTCGACCTGTTCGCCGCGCTTTTCGGCCTCGACGATGGATGGGGCGATCTTCTCCACGAACAGGCGGGTCAGGCCATGCGGGATCTCGCCGGACTCGAACGCCTGGACTGCGGAGCCGACAGCGCCGCACTTTTCGTGGGAGAGGAACAGCACGAGGTCCACGCCGAGGCCGTCGACGGCGAACTCCACGGATGCGGAGACAGCGGAGTCGACGCAGCCGCCGGCGGTGCGGATGACGAAGATGTCGCCGAAGCCGGCGTCGAAAAGCAGCTCGACGGGCACGCGCGAGTCAGAACAACCGATGACACATACGGCTGGGTTCTGGCCGGAGGTGAGCTGCTGGAGTGTTTCGGCGTCGCGGTGCGGGGCGACGGTGTTGCCGGTGGCGAATCGCTCGTTGCCTGCGCGAAGCAGGTCCCACACTTCGCGCGGGGAGGTAGCGGCCTGGAGCTCTGTTGCATTAGTCATACCGGCTATTGTGGCACGCATTGTGCAGAATATTCGCCCAAATCAGATAGTTGATTGGTATCGCGCCAACGCGCGGGATTTGCCGTGGCGCAAACCGGGTACGTCACCGTGGGGTGTGCTGATCAGCGAGGTCATGAGCCACCAAACCCAGGTGGAGCGCGTTGCCCCCATTTGGTTGGAGTGGATTGAGCGCTGGCCGACTCCGCACGATTTTGCGCAGGCGCGTATCGACGACATCCTGCGCGCCTGGGCCAACCTCGGCTACCCACGGCGGGCGTTGAGGTTGCGGGAGTGCGCGCAGGTGATCGTCGACAAGCATGGCGGCGTTGTGCCGGACGATGTGGACGCGCTGCTGGCACTGCCGGGCATTGGAGATTACACGGCGCGGGCGGTGGCGTGTTTCGCCTACGGGAAGAACGTGCCGGTTGTGGACACGAATGTGCGTCGCGTGGTGGCGCGTGTGGAACGCGGCCAGGCGCTGGGGGTGCCGGGGAAGAAGGAAATCCAGGAGGTTGCGCACCTGCTTCCGGAGGACAACGGTCCCGAGTTTTCGGTCGGGCTCATGGAGCTTGGTGCGCTGGTGTGCACCGCGAAGGCACCGAAGTGCGATGCGTGCCCGATTGCGCAAGATTGTGCCTGGTTGGCGGCGGGCAGGCCGGCGCCTGAGGAGGGGCAGCGGCGGCCGTCGCAACGTTTTGAGGGCACGGATAGGCAGGTCCGCGGCAAGATTATGAAGGTACTGCGCGAGACAGATTCGCCGGTTGAGCAGGCGATTATCGACGCCGTCTGGCCCGACGACGCCCAACGCTCACGCGCACTGTTCTCACTGTTGGAGGACGGCCTCGCTGAACAAGATGAGCGCGGTTACTTCCACTTACCGCGATAGGTCAGTCCACCCGGCAGCTTGATCCACACGCCGCCACGCGAGTTGATGGTCACTGGCCCGACGCGTTTGGAGGCGGAAACGCCCGAACCGGAGTAATTCAGCCAGCTGTCCTTGCTGAGCTTCTGGCGCTTACGAAACTGGAATCCCATAGCCGGCAGTTTACACTGCTGTACATGCAAAAACGTTGGTGCTCCCTGCTCATTCCGGTGTTATTGGCCCCATCCGCGCAGGCTGCGGACCTGAGCGCGGAGTCGTTGTCGTCGCTGTCGTCGGTGGGGTCGTCGACACTCGAGGTGGTACGCGACGCGTCGTCGTTGTCGTCGCTTCCGGAGTCATCGTGGAAACCACTGGCCGGCGCACCAGGTAGCGAGGCGGGTTCCCTCGACGCGGTGAAGCGGGTGCCAGGGTCGACCGGCCAGCGCATCCGCTACACCACCACGAACGAAAAGGGCGAGAAGGTCGCGGTGACTGGGGCGTTTTACAAACACCGCCGCGCGAAGGGGCTCATCGCGCTCGCACCGGGCACGCGTGGTCTGGGTGATCAGTGCGCGCCATCGGCAGGCTCGTCCATGCTGGTGCGCATCGAAGACGGCACCGTGAACATTAACTATGAGGCGCCCCTGGTACAGAAGCTGCTGGATGCCGGCTATTCCGTGATGGTCACCGACTACATCGGGTTGGGCACCGATGGGTTGCACACCTACTTGAACAGGGTGGATCAGGGGCATGCGCTTATCGACGCCGCCCGCGCCGTCGCAAAACCAAACCAAAAAGTGGGCTTCTGGGGCTACTCCCAAGGCGGTGGCGCTGCCGCGGCCGCTGCGGAACTCGTCGCCGACTACGCCCCCGAACTCAACGTGATGGGAACGTTCTCCGGTGCCCCGCCAGCCGACCCGCTGGGTGTGCTGGAGCAAGGTACCGCCCCGATGCTCACCGCCGTGGCCGGTTTTGCCGCTGCGAGCTACTCCGAAAGCTACCCGGAATTCGGCGAGGCCCTGCAGGAACACCTCACCGACGAGGGCAAAGTCTGGCTCGAAGGACTGAAAACCTCGTGCGTGGTCGACGCCTCGTTGTCTGCGCCAGCCGACCCTTCCACACTGTTCACCGCAGGCAACTCGTTCGCTGAAGTGGTGCACTCGGATGAGCGGCTGGCGAAGTATCTGGAACTAAACAAAATGGGCACCGTCGCGCCGTCTGCGCCGATCATGGTGATGACGAATGCCGACGACGACCTCGTTCCGGAGCCGCAAGCCACCCAACTGGCTGAGGACTATTGCGCCGTCGGTGCGCAGGTGGAGTACCGACGCGTGGTGGTGCCGGGTTCCCCGACGCAACCATTGTCTTCGGGGCGTCTGCAGTTGACGCCACGCGTTCCTGGTTCGGGCCATGCCGCTCCCCTGCTTTTGCAGGCCGATAATGCGATTGCGTGGATGGATGATCGTTTCGCCGAACAGCCTATGAAACGGGTGTGCCCCTCCGACCACCCTGCATATGAGGTGGTGGAGGGGCTCAACGCGGTGGAGATCACCGCGTTAGTCCTGGGCATCCTTGGCGTGCTCGGTGCCGCAGCCGCCTGGTGGGGTTACACCGGCTCGGGGCCGTTGTCTTCCTTGCCCTCGTTGCCGTTCTGATCTTCGGCGGTCGTGTCGCGCTCATCCGGGAACTCGGAGGCTTCAGACTCCGGCTGGGTGCGCTCCGGCTCGATGTCGCGGACCTCTTCTTCCAGCTCGACGTCGAAGGCCTCCGCTGGCAGCGGGCGTGGACGTGGGGTGAAGGTGAAGGTCGCATCCGGGGCGGCCTTGCCGCGATCCTTGCGGGCCGTCTCCACGTCGCCGTCCCAGCCCTCGACGTCCACGGTGATGATCTCGCCGGCACCGATCTCGCCGAAGAGGATCTTCTCGGACAGGATGTCCTCGATCTCGCGCTGGATGGTGCGACGCAGCGGACGTGCACCCAGCACTGGGTCGAAGCCACGGACTGCCAGGAGGTTCTTGGCGTTCTCGGTGAGCTCGATGCCCATGTCCTGCGCGGCCAGGTTCTTGTCCACTCGAGCGATGAGCAGGTCCACCATCTGGACAATCTCTTCCTGGGAGAGCTGCTTGAACACGACGATCTCGTCGATACGGTTCAGGAACTCCGGACGGAAGTGCTTCTTCAGCTCGTCGTGAACCTTGCCCTTCATGCGCTCGTACTGCGCCTCGGAATCCGCAGCGGTATCCCCGGTGAAGCCCAGGCCAACCGGCTTGGAGATGTCGGAGGTACCCAGGTTCGAGGTGAAGATCAGCACCGTGTTCTTGAAGTCCACGTTGCGACCCTGGCCGTCGGTGACGTGACCTTCTTCCAGCACCTGCAGGAGGGTGTTGTAGATCTCCTTGTGGGCCTTCTCGATCTCGTCGAAAAGCACGACCGAGAACGGCTTGCGGCGCACCTTCTCGGTGAGCTGGCCGCCCTCTTCGTAGCCGACGTATCCCGGAGGGGCACCGAAGAGACGCGACGCGGTGAAGCGATCGTGGAACTCGCCCATGTCCACCTGGATCAGGGAATCGTCGTCGCCGAAGAGGAACTCTGCAAGCGCCTTCGACAGCTCCGTCTTACCCACACCGGACGGGCCAGCGAAGATGAACGAACCGGACGGACGGTTCGGATCCTTCAGACCTGCGCGGGTGCGGCGGATGGAACGGGACACAGCCTTAACAGCCTCGTCCTGGCCGATGATGCGCTTGTGCAGCTCGCCTTCCATGTTGAGCAGGCGCTTCGACTCGCTCTCGGTGAGCTTGAACACCGGGATGCCGGTCCAGTTGGCCAGCACGTCAGCGATCTGCTCCTCGCCAACCTCGGCGATGTCCTCGAGATCATCAGAGCGCCACTTCTTCTCCTTCGCGGCGCGCTCCTCGGTGAGCTTGCGCTCCGTTTCGCGCAGGCTGGCTGCCTTCTCAAAGTCCTGGGCGTCGATCGCCGCTTCCTTTTCCTTGCGGACCTCAGCGATGCGGTCGTCGACCTCACGCAGGGAATCCGGGGCGGTCATGCGCTTGATGCGCATGCGGGCGCCGGCCTCGTCGAGAAGATCGACTGCCTTATCCGGCAGGAAACGATCGTTGATGTAGCGATCCGACAGGTTCGCTGCAGCCTTGAGTGCATCGTCGGTGTAGGACACGCGGTGGTGCGCCTCGTAGCGGTCGCGCAGACCCTTGAGGATCTGGATGGTGTCCTCGATGCTCGGCTCGTCCACCTGCACCGGCTGGAAACGACGCTCAAGAGCGGCGTCCTTCTCAATGTGCTTGCGGTATTCGTCCAGCGTGGTTGCGCCGATGGTCTGGAGCTCGCCACGAGCCAGCTTCGGCTTCAGCAGCGAAGCAGCGTCGATCGCACCTTCGGCGGCACCGGCGCCGACGAGGGTGTGGATCTCGTCGATAAACAGGATGATGTCGCCGCGCTGGTTGATCTCCTTGAGCACCTTCTTCAGGCGCTCCTCGAAGTCACCGCGGTAACGCGAACCTGCAACCAGGGAGCCCAGGTCCAGCGAGTAAACCTGCTTGTCCTTCAGGGTCTCCGGGACGTTGCCGTTAGCAATGTCGAGCGCCAAGCCCTCCACGACAGCAGTCTTACCGACGCCCGGCTCACCAATGAGCACCGGGTTGTTCTTGGTACGGCGTGACAGAACCTGCATGACGCGCTCGATTTCCTTATCGCGACCCACAACCGGGTCGAGCTTGCCTTCCTTGGCAGCAGCGGTGAGGTTACGGCCGAACTGGTCGAGCACGAGCGAATTGGAACGCTCGCCGCCCTGCGGGCCGCCACCACCTGCACGGTTGCCGCCAGCACCCGCACCTGCGAAGCCTGGGCCGCCGCCCTGC
The DNA here is from genome assembly GCF_001815635.1 of Corynebacterium sp. HMSC075D04. Lineage (NCBI taxonomy): Bacteria > Bacillati > Actinomycetota > Actinomycetes > Mycobacteriales > Corynebacteriaceae > Corynebacterium > Corynebacterium sp. HMSC075D04. Next base: position 22,504 of record NZ_KV821355.1, on the reverse strand, counting down.
TGCGGGGACTCCGGATTCTGTGCCTCGCCGCCCTCGTAACCAGACAGCAACTGGATAACCTGCTGGCGCACACGCGGCAGGTCAGCGCCGAGCTTGATCAGCACCTGCGCCGCAACGCCCTCGCCCTCACGGATCAGGCCGAGCAGCAAGAACTCGGTGCCGATGTACTTGTGGCCCATCTGCAAACCCTCACGCAGGGAGAGCTCCAGGACCTTCTTGGCGCGCGGGGTAAACGGGATGTGGCCGGTGACCGGCTGGGTGCCGTGGCCAATGATGTCGATGACCTCGCGGCGCACATCCTCAAGGTTGATACCCATGGATTCGAGGGCCTTCGCGGCGACGCCCTCGCCTTCCTTAATCAGGCCGAGCAGGATGTGCTCGGTGCCCATGTAGTTGTGATTGAGCGCGCGCGCTTCCTCCTGCGCCAGGACGATGACGCGACGGGCCCGGTCGGTAAACCGCTCGAACATGTGGCTGACCCCTTCTATAGCTAAATCGTTGTCCACCACCATAACGCCGGGGTGCGACATCACTTCCCACGTTTTGACTGCCGGGGGCGTGGAATCGTCGAAAAGCAGTGCTCAGAGGGGATGTTCACCCTTAGCGAACATCCCTGAAATACACACTTTCATGCAGTTTGCAGCCCGGATTAAACGGGTGCCCGCACGCGCCGCACATCACAGAGCGCAGTTGCTTATCGACGCCCACAAACCGGTGATCCGCCAACTCGTCATGGCACAGCGAACAGGCCCAGAGTTTGTGGCAGGCCCCGCAGGTGTTGGCGACGACGTCGCGCTCCGAATGCCAATGCGCGCACCGGCCTTGCGGGTCAACGTCGATACCGTGGATTTTCATTAATTCACCGGGATTACGGAGCCGCTGTACTTCTCGCGAATCCACTCTGCGGTCTCCGGCGAGCTCAGGTCCGCCGCCAGCTTCTCGATGCGGGGATCCTTCGCCGCGTCCTCATTGGCTGCGAGGATATTCACGTACGGGTTGTTCTCCGGACTTTCGGCAATGACAGAGTCCTCTGACGGGTTCAGGCCGACCTGGAGTGCGAAGTTGGACGACGAGATGACGCCGTCGATCGAGTCATCCGACAACGACTGGATAACGATCACATCGTCGACTGGGACGATCTCAATGTCCTTCGGGTTGTCGGTGATCGACTGCAGGTTGATCTTGGACACGTTTGCCGGATCGATCTCCTGGTCCAGACCGATGACACCGTTGGCCTCCAGCAGGATCAACGCACGCGCTAGGTCGGACGGGGAGTTCGGCGTCGCAATCTTCGCCCCTTGTTTCAGCTGATCGATGGAATCAATGGAGTTGGAGTACATCCCCATCGGCTCAATGTGGACTCCGACGATGTTGACCAACTTTTTACCGGTCTGAGTCTCCCAGTCCAGCAGGTATGGCGGATGTTGGTAGAAGTTCGCAGCAGCAGAGCCATTGGCTACCGACATGTTCGGGTCGATACCACCCGGAACGACCTTCACGTCGAGCTCGTACTCCGGATTCTTCTCATCGACATAGCGCAGAATTTCCGCATGCGGTGTCGGCACTGCTAACACCGTAAGTGGCTCGAGGTCATCCGAATCACTGGAGCAAGCAACGAGGCCAAGGCCAACTGCGGCAGACAAAGCAATGGACGCGAAACGCTTCATGGGGAAGCCCTTTCCCTATCGTGAACAACTTTGTCTGCCAATACTAGACTATGCGGTTCACAGTAGGTCAAGAATTACCGAATCTGCGATCCCAAGCACCGCCTTACGTGCATCTTCAGCGGTCCGGGCGGCAAGGGCAGCATCGGCCATCTTCCGGCAGGTATCCATGTCGTGCAGGCGCAGCGCCGCGCGCACGGCGTTGACCTTGCCGGGCGCCATAGACAGTGACTTCACGCCAAGGCCGACAAGGACGAGGGCCATGAGCGGGTCGCCGCCGGCCTCGCCGCACACGCCGATGGGTTTGCCAGTAGCTTCACCGCCACGGCAGGTCTCGCGGATCATGGACAGCACCGCGGGCTGCCAGGGCGAGAGCAGTTCGGCGAGTTCGCCCTGCATGCGGTCAGCGGCCATCGTGTACTGGGAAAGGTCGTTGGTGCCGATGGAGCCGAAGTCCACAACGTCGAGCACCTGCCCGGCGCGAATCGCGGCCGCAGGGGTTTCGACCATGATGCCCACCTGCTTCAGTCCAGCAGCGCGGGCGCGTTCGGCGAACCACTCGGCCTCCTCGACCGTGGCGACCATGGGCGCCATGACCCACAGTTCGGCGTCCGGGACGTTGCGCTGCGCGTTGGCGAGTGCCTCCAATTGGTCGGCGAGCAGATCCTCGCGGGCTTGGGACAGGCGCAGGCCACGGCGGCCGAGGGCGGGGTTTTCCTCCTCGCCAAGGTCCGCAAACGACAGCGGCTTGTCGGCGCCGGCGTCGAGGGTGCGCACCACCACGCGGCGCGCACCGAAGGCCTCGAGGACCTTGGTGTAGGTCTCGGTCTGCTCGTCCACGCTGGGCGCGGAGTCGCGGTCCAGGAAGAGAAACTCAGAGCGGAACAGGCCGGAGCCTTCCAGGTCGTAGCCCGCAGCCTTCACCGCGTCTTCGGCGGTGCCGATGTTGGCCAGCAGTTTCACGGCGTGGCCGTCGCGGGTGGCGCCGGCGCCGGCGGAGCCTTCCAGTGCGGCGGCGCGGCGGCGGGAGCGCTCGTCGAGTTCGGCGACGTCCTCATCGGACGGGGCGACGATGATTTGGCCGGTGCTGCCGTCGAGGGCGATGCGGGGGTCGTCGACAATCGCATCGGAAATGCCCTTGACCTGCACCGCAGCTGGGATGCCGAGCTGTGCGGCGAGGATCGCGGTATGCGAGGTCGCGCCACCCGCCTCGGTGACAATGCCGAGCACCATCGCCGGATCCAGTGTGGCGGTCTCGGCGGGCGCAAGATCGTGCGCGACCAGGATCGACGGCGCCGTCAGATCCGGCACGCCCGGCTCCGGCAAGCCCCGCAGGCGCGCGGTGGCGCGGTCGCGGATGTCGTAGAGGTCAGTGACACGCTCGGCCATGTAGCCGCCGAGCTTGCGCAGCTTGTTCGCGTACGTCTCCACCGCATCGTGTACCGCTTTGGTGGGGCCGCTGCCCTTCTTCAGTTCCTTGTCCACCCCGCGGGTCAGGCCACGGTCCGTGGCCAGCGCCGCGGTGGCCTCGAGCACGTCCTGCGACGCCTTCGAGTTGGCGTGCGCCGCACGTTCGCGTAACGACGACGCCACCTCCCCCAACACTTCCCGTATCCGCTGACCATCCGCCTCGGGGTCCACGGAGGCGGGCTCGTGGTTATCGATACCCACCGCCGGGGTCACTACCGCGACGGGTCCGCAGGCAGTACCGGCGGACACACCAATGCCATGAAGAACTGTGCGCTCAGTCATGGCACCGAGCCTACTCGGCGGGCGTGATCTCGAGGATGGCATCTCCAATTTCGACGGTGCCATCGGCCACGTCGTTTACTCCGCCGAGTTTCTTGGAGTTGACCACGGTGGTGATCACAGTGGTGTCGACCCCCTTGGCAGCAATCGCTGGGAAGTCCACCTCCGCCAGTGCGTCACCGGCTGCGACCTCCTGTTTCTTCTCCACCAGCGGGGTGAAGCTCTCGCCCTCGAGTTTCACGGTGTCGATGCCGATGTGCACCAGCAGTTCCGCGCCGTCGTCGGTCTTGATGCCGTACGCGTGGCCAGTCTTCGCCACAGAAATCACCTTGCCCGCAGCGGGCGCAACCACGGTGAGTTTGTCATTCGCCGGAATCACACCAACAGCCTGGCCGAGGGCGCCGGAGGCGAAGGCGGCGTCGTTAAGCGCTGCCATCGCCACAACCTCACCAGCGACAGGAGCGAGCACTGTGCTTTCAGTGCTTTGCGACGACCCCACAACCGCAACCGGCTCCTCCTCACGAGCAGCAGCCGCGCGAGCAAGCGCGTCCGCCTTCTCCTCAGGGGTGCGGTAGTCGGTGATCAGGATGATGAAGAACGAGGTGAAGAACGCCACTGCGATGGCGATCATGTAGACCCACATCGGGTCGAACACGAACATGGTCGGGATGGAGGTGAACACGAACGCGTTCGTCTTCACGCCACCGAACGGGGTGCCCAGGATCGCGATAGTCAGGCCGCCGGCGAAGCAGCCGACGAGCATGCGCGGGTAGATCTTCTTAAAGCGCAGGTGGATACCGTAGAGCGACGGCTCGGAGATGCCGCCGAGCAGGCCCGCGGCGAGGGCGGAACCGGAGGTCTGGCGCATCAGCGGGTCGCGGTCACGAATAGAAATAGCCAGCACCGCGGCGGTGGCGCCGAAGCAGGCAAAGTTCCAGGCACCCATCGGGCCCTGGATGAAGTCGTAGCCAAGGGTGTTGATGTTCACCAGCATCAGCGCGTTAAGCGGCCAGTGCAGGCCAAGCGGAACCAGGAACGGGTAGAGCATCGGGATCAGCAGCGCGAACAGGAACGGCGCATTGCCGTTCATCCACGCCAGACCAGTACCGATCCACGCGCCGAGCAGGTAGCCGAACGGGCCGATGATAAACGCGGTGACCGGGATCATGACCAGCAGCGTCAAAAACGGCACAAACACCATGTGCACGGCAGACGGAATGATCTTCTGCAACCCCTTGTACAGCAGGGCCGCAACAGCCGCCATGATCAGCGGCACGAACACGTTGCCGTTGTAGCCGTTCAGAATCATCGGCAGGCCGAACACATCGACGACGTCGGTCGGTGCGCCGAACAGATCGATCACCCGCGCATCGGGGTGGTCCTTCAAGTCAATGAAGTCCGGGGTAAATAGCGCAAGCATGATCGCCGCTGGCACCCACGGGTCGATGTTGAGCTTCTTGCCCGCGTTGTAGGCCACCGCCACCGGCAGGAAGAAGAACACCGAGCCCCACATGGCGTCGACGAACTGCCAGCCCGGCGTCTTCACTTCCGCGCGGAAGTCAATGATGTGAAACGCGTCGAGGAACGCCGCAAACGCAATGATCAGCGACGCGCCCAACAGCACACCCAGGATCGGGCGGAAGGAGTCGGAAAGGTACTCGAAGAACGTATCCAGCCACGGCATCTTGCCCTTAGCCTTGTCACGCTGCTGCTTCTTCAGCTCGTCGTTGGAAACCGAGCGGCCCGCCATCTCGGGCAGGTTATTGATCGCGTTGTACACCGTAGCCACGTCACCACCGACGATGACCTGGTAGTGGCTGCCGCCCTGGGGTACCGCGCCCATTACCTTCGGGTTTGCTTCGAGGCGGTCTTTGTCGGCCAGGGAGGCGTCGTTTAGTTCGAACCGCAGTCGGGTCGCACAGTGCGTCATCGATGCGATGTTGTCGGCCCCGCCGATTCCGGCGAGGATATCGGCAGCCTGATCTTGCAGGCTCGCCTTAGTGGTCGCCATGCTGATGCTCCTTTCAACCACATGGTTTAGTCACATCAAACGTTAGTTGGTTATAACCACCGTGCACAATTAGCAGGGATCGAGATATTCCTCACGATCCGACAACACTCGCGCGTTCCCGCCGTAGTTCTTCTTCGCAGCACACAGCGCATCCGTGTCGTGGCCAAAATCGAGGTACACCGGGTAAATATCGTTGCCATCGACCTGTGCGCGAAGCGACGGGCAGTGGCCTGGATAGGTGAACTCAGCATTTCCATCGCCGAGATACGCAATGTCAAACGCAAGCTTGGAGTGTGTCGAGCCAATATCTCCGTCCGCAATTACGGAATCGAGAATGAGAATTCCTCGTCCATCACAATTCGGCGCAGAGATTTGACGCTTAACCCCTTCAAACTGCGCCTCGATAATCACGCCATCGCTGTCGCGCTTAATCCCCCAGTTTGGGTCGAGTGTGCTCGATGTCGGCACAGGAGTGGAAGCCTTCGCCTGCTTCTTGTGCGGCGGCTCCTGACCAGGCGGGTATACGCCGCAGCGTGGCTCCTTATCCGCCAGGGATTCGGGAACGCCGAGCTCCTCAAGACGACCCGGGTTAAAGCACGGCCGCGCCATACCCATGCCATCCCACACGCCGTCAGCCTCGACCTCGACCCAGTGCTTACCGTCCCACTGCGCGAGGATGATGTTGCCGGAATTCGGAACTCCAGGACGAGTGAAGCCACCTTCGCAAGGACCATACATCTCAAACTCTTCAAGCCCTGGCGAATTTTTGATTGCATCAGTGGAGCAATCCGGTGGGGGCAGCTGCGACGTTGTTGTGGTTGGCGTGGTAGGCACCGTTGGCTCCGCAAGCTCTGCTTGTTCACTACTGCCACAGCCTGCCAACGAGGCTGCGAGGAGTACCCCGGCTGCTGCGAGGGGCCAACGGCGCATCGTCGTTACGCCTCCGGCTTCACCATCGGGAACAGGACGGTCTCGCGGATACCCAGGCCGGTCAAGGCCATCAGCAGGCGGTCCACGCCCATGCCGCAACCTGCTGTCGGCGGCATGCCCTGCTCCATAGCGGCGAGGAAGTCCTCGTCGAGCACCATGGCCTCGTCGTCACCATGCGCCGCCAGGCGGGCCTGGTCTTCGAAGCGCTCGCGCTGGATCACGGGGTCGATGAGCTCGGAGTAGCCGGTGGCCAATTCGAAGCCACGGACGTAGAGGTCGAACTTCTCGGTCACACCCGGCTGCTCGCGGTGGTCGCGGGTCAGCGGGGAGGTCTCCACCGGGAAGTTAATGACAAAGGTCGGCTCATAGAGCTGGTCGGAGCAAAGCTCCTCCCAGATTTCCTCAACAAGCTTGCCGTGCAGCCAGCCTGCATTCTCCGGAACCTTCAGACCGATAGTCTCAGCGATGCCCTTGAGTTCCTCCACGGAGGAATCGATGGTCACCTCAGGCTGGCCCGGGAACTTACGCTGCAGCGCCTCGTTGAGCGACGGGTACATCTCCAGTACCTTCCACTCGCCGCCGAAGTCGTACTCGGTGCCGTCAGCCAGCGTGACCTTCTGGGAGCCGAAGACTTCCTGGGCACAGAACTGGACAAGACCCTTCATGGTTTCGGCACCGTCCTTGTAGGTGCCCCACGCCTGGTAGGTCTCCAACATGGTGAACTCCGGCGAGTGGGACGAATCCACGCCCTCGTTGCGGAAGTTCTTATTGATCTCAAAGACGCGCTCCAGACCACCAACAACGGCCCTCTTCAGGTAAAGCTCCGGCGCGATGCGCAGGTAGAGGTCAATGTCCAGCGCGTTGGAGTGGGTGACAAACGGACGCGCCGCAGCACCGCCGTGCAGCGTCTGCAGCATCGGCGTCTCAATCTCCACAAAGTCCAGGCCCGTCAGGTACTTACGCACCGCAGCCATGACCTTGATGCGGGTCATGGCGTTCTTGCGCGCATCCTCGCGCATGATCAGATCCGTGTAACGGCGACGGACGCGCTGCTCCTCGTTCATGTCCGCAAACGCGACCGGAAGCGGGCTCAAGGCCTTCGAGGCCATGTGCCAGGACTGTGCCTGGACGGAGAGCTCGCCTCGTCGAGAAGCAATGATGCGCCCACGAACCGAGACAATGTCACCCAGGTCCGTGTCAGCCTTCCACTGCGCGAGGGCTTCCTCGCCCACCTCTGCCAGCGACAACATGACCTGCAACTGAGTGCCGTCACCCTCCTGCAAGGTGGCAAAGCAAAGCTTGCCAGTGTTGCGCTGGAACATGACGCGGCCGGCGACGGCCACCACATCCTGGGTTTCCTGGCCGGCCTCAAGGCGGGTCACACCGTCGCCTTCGCCCTCTTCAACGACCTGGTACTTCGCCCGCAGGTCCTTCAGCGAGGTCGTACGGTCAACTTCGACGGGGTAGGCATCACGGCCCTCGCCGATAAGCCGTTGCCTCTTCTCCCGGCGGATTTGCTGCTGCTCTGAAAGATCCTGCGTACTCACGCCGGTCAATCGTAGTCTATTGGCAAAGCGGAAGATCCAGACGCTGCTCTTCCGAGTTCAAACCGTTAATAATCATGAGGTATTCAGGCTTGTCCTGCGGCACCATCACATAGGCAGGCGGGTTCGCGTCCGGCAACTCATAGGAGTTCACGGTGCACTCACCGGAGCCCAACACGACGGCCTCGCGCGGGTCCGGCACCGCATCGTCGCGGTCATACTCGTCGGCGTACTTCACCACAGACACGCCCAACTCTGCGTTGGCGCAGCGGATCTTGCCTTCCTGGTCCGGATCGGTCGAGCCGTTCTCGCAGCGCAGGTCCTGCCAGCCCTTCTGGCCGGACTTCTTGGACACGATATCCGGGTACTCCTCGGCGATCTGCGCCTCCGCACCCTCCCAGGCCTCGCCGCGGTTGGCGGACCAATACCACAGTGCCGCAATAGCGATGAGCAGTAGCGCCAGGATCGCGATGATCCACGGCCACGGGACTTTCTTCTCGTTCGTCGCCGCCGGGCGGGTGTAGTTGCCGTCCGGGCCGTACGCGTACGGCTCAGGGCGCTTGCGATAGCCGTCCTCCGGGTTGGGAGCAACGTCGATGTTGGACGCCTCCTGGGGCGCCTCGCCCACCGGCACCATATGCAGCACATCCGCACAGGTGCGCACGCCCTCGCGTGGGGCCTCGCCCGTCATCAGACTGACCACGCTGGCGAACTTGTCCACATTCGCCTTGGCCAACTCCTCATCCGAGCCAACCGCGTCGGTACTCGGACCAACCAGGGTGAGCTTCACCGGGGTGGTCGACCACTGCGGCTGCACCAAAAGTCGCTCCGGCGAAATAGAACGGGAGACGAACCCGGACAGGCCCTTGAGGTCGTAGTCATCGATGGCCTCGACCACCGGGGCGAGCAGGTCACGCACTTCCTGCTGGGTAAACGTCGCGCCCTTCTCCGCAATGAGGTCGCTCAGCGGCGTGCCGGTTGCGGCCTCGCGCAGGACGAAAAGCTGCCCTTCGTCGGTGGTACCCACACTGCGCGGCTGGAACGCGCCCGGATGCGCCGCCAGCGCGAGGCGGCTGTTGAGCGTGTTCACGTCGGCGCCGAGGTGTTCCGCCACCTTCGTGTCAAAGACCTCCACCTCTACGGCGTGGCCTTTGTCGTCCGACGCGGTGTACAACGTGGACGTTTCAGTACGGCCGCTTTCACGCACCTGCTCAGGGGTGAAGGCGAAGCCGAAGCGGTCGGCGAGGATTCCGGCGATGTTGGGCACAGACATGCGCCGCATTCTACCGCCTGCGACCGCAGCCCGTTCGGCTACCTATCTTCTTCGATGTGCTTGAAGCCAATCCCGAGCGGCAAACCCACGTTGTCGGCCAGGCGCACAGGGCCGAGGTCGACGGCGGCGAGGAGGCGGGCGTCGCCACGCTCGGGCGCTTCGCGCATCGCCAGGTCGCGCAGCTCAAGGTAGGCCGGTTCAAGGCCCTCGGCGGCGAGCACACCACGCACGGTTTCCAACACGACCTCGGCGCCCTGCTCAGCGGCGTGGGCACCTGCGGTCAGCGCCGCAGGCAGTGCGAGAGCTGCCTCGCGCAGATCCTCCGGCACGTCCGCGTTGCGCAGCGACACCGCCAGCCCATTCGGAGTACGCACGGTGGGAACCGAGTGCAGTTTGACCTCCATACGCAGGCCAGAGACCGCATATTGCGTGGCGACGAGCACCTCAAAGTCCTTCTCCCCCAACACCACATCCGTCGCATGCGAGGCGTTAATCGCAGCAAGGATGCGCGCCACCTCGCGCTGCGTGTGCTCCGGGTCCTCCAGCGGATCCACCCCGGAATCCACCCGCACCTTGGTTGCCAGCGGGCCGTGGAACACCACGTCCACCTTCTCCTCGGCGAAGATGTCCGGCACCTCGTCGCCAGTAAACGTGACCACGACGCACGAGCCGAGCAGCGACTTCGCCGCACGGATTAACTCAATGTGACCCGCGTGCACATCGCGACCCAACGGCACGACCACAACGGACTTGCCAATCTTGCGAAACGCCCGCCCGTACGTTGCCAGCAGCGCCTCATCCGTAACGACGACTGCCTTACCTGCCTCAAACGCCATCTATCTTCCCCTTTATCTTCCCTCGTATTTCTGAATAACCCACAGTTCCGTATCCGTGTCCTGCTCCATCTCACCGCGTCGGCGCTGCAGATCCACAAACAGCCTGCGCACTCCGGGTTCCGGCAGTGCGTCCAGCATCCGGTCCAAGTCGTTCACGCTCCTTGCGTATCGACGACCCGACGCCGCCTCGATGAACTTCTCCGCCACCGCCTCAAACGACGGGACCGCGTCGATGAGCAGCTCGAGCGCGTCGTCGCGCACCGTCGCTTCCAGCGCGCGAAGTTCTTGGGCGGCGGCGATGGTGGGGCGGACGGTGTCGTCGATACGCATGCTCGTGCCGCCGATCTCCGCGATGAGCAGCCCCACGACGGTCTCGCCGAGTTCGTCCGCGGCGGAGGTGACCCAGATGTTGTCGAAGAGGTTGTGGGCGCACATGGTGATGGCCTGGGACGTTTCGACGTCGTCAAGCAACTGCGGGCCTTCCTCCAACGCGGTGTGGAGGAACATCTGCTGCGGGCGCGCGTAATCAGCCAGGATTTCTGCGGCGGCGCGGATATCGTTCGCGGAGCCGTCGATGAGCACGAGGTCCACGTGCGCGATTGCGCCCGGGTCGGTGTTGATATCGATCGGGCGCACGGTGTGCCCGGCGCGTTCCAGATCGACAGCGAGTTGGCTGTGGCCGGGGATTGCGCCTACGAGCAGGCGTGGCGCCATTTACTTCCCCCGGCGGGCGAGCAGTTCAGCGACGGAAATGGAGTTCTCGCGCTCGTCACGACGACGGCGGCCCGAACGGTGCGGCTCCTCCTGCGGTTCCGGTTCCGGGGTTGGCTCCGGCTTGAGTTCTGGCTGCGGTTCCGGCTTGGGTTCCGGCTTTGCTTCTGCTTCCGCTTGCGCCTTTCGCTCGCTGATCAGGTCAGACAGCGGGTTGCGGGCAGGGCGGCCGGACGGCTGGGTGCCAATGCGGCCAGCGATCGCATCCGAGCTCGGCGCACCGGTGGGACGCACGCGGTCGAGCACAACCGTGTCGTCGGTCGACGGCGACGGGCGCGCTGGTTCTGGTTCTGAGATCGGTTCTGGTTCCGGGGTGGGTTCCGGCGCTGGCTCTGGCTCTGGGGTGCTCTCCAACTCGGAGATGCGACGCGCAGAGGCGCGCACGGCGGCTGGCTCGTACTCGAAGACGCGGCCGTTGAGCTCCTCCAACTGTGCTCGCAGTGCCTGGATCTCGTCCTGCAGCGCGCGAAGGGCTTCCATGTCCACCGCGGAACCCTCGCCCTGCGGCAGGGCGGCGATGACGGCCTTGTGGCGCTCTTCCTGCTCGCGGACTTGCTCGCGGGCGGCTTCGGCGTCCCGGGTGGCGTCGTCACGCTCGCGGCGGCTGCGGAAGTTCAAAATCAGCCCGGCGGCACCCGCCCACAGTGCGAAGATCAACGCGATCTTCAGCGCGTTGGCGGAGTTGGTAAACAGCATGACAACGGTGCCAATTACGGCGACAACAAAGGGGACGATGACCCACAGGGTTGCGCTGTCACTGGATGTGTTTTTGGCACTCATGCCCAACACTCTAGCCAACCCCCTGCCCGTCGGCGGGTGGCGACACCTCGCAGTTTTTCTCCAGCACCAACCCGGCTACACACAGCGCGATGCCGCCGAGGGTGCCCACAGTCAGCGGCACAACGTCGTCAGATGCGGCCGCCAGCACATCGAGCTTGCGCACCACATACATCAACGCGCCTGCATACATGCCGCCACAGATCGCACCTGCCCAGGCGCTGGCCTTGCCGAACACCATGAAGTTCGCCGCCTGCATCGGGTTGAGTTGGCTACGGTCCAGCCCCACCTGGCCGTCCTTGCGGCGCTTGTGCACCACCCACGCCAGCCACCCAGCCACCGCAGCGATGCACCACAACGACAGCGGCACGATCACATCCAGCGACTCCAGCCAGCTGTAGTAGCGACGCACCACAATCAGCGCAGCTGCGGCACTGAAACCAGCAGCGGCGATGATCCCCTCGATCGGCGTGCGCTTCATAGTTTGCGCACCCCTTGGTCCTCCAGACCATCGAGCAATTCGCGTATCGACGACCCCTTCAACTCCGCACCCGGATCAATCTCCAACCACGGCTCGAGCACAAACTGGCGCAGGTGCGCCCGCGGGTGCGGGACGGTCAGCACCGGATCGTCGGAGGTATAGCCCTCAATCCAGACAATGTCCACGTCCAAGGTGCGCGGACCCCAGCGTTCCACGCGGACACGCTCGGCTTCGTTTTCCAGGCGCTGGCAGCGTTGAAGCAACTCGTGCGGGCTTTGGTCAACGTCCACCAGCAGGCTCTGGTTCAGAAAGTCCGGCTGGTCCGTCTTGCCCCAGGGGGCGGTGGCGTAGATAGAGCTGGCTGCGACGGTTTCGTCAGCGAACTCGTCGACAACCGCGCGCAAGTGTGCACGCGCATCACCCATGTTCGATCCGGAGGACAGCACTGCGCGCATGGGCATCACATCCGTTTCCGGGAACGGCGCGCCACCACGGCAACATCGTCGAACACTGCCGGGATCGGCGCGTGTGGCTTGTGCAGGGTCACCTCGATCGCGTGCAGCGCGTCGTAGGTGCGCATGGCGGTCTCTGCGATCTCGACAACCACGGTCTCAATCAACTGGCGCGGCGTACCGGTGGCAATGGCCAGCGCGGTGTCGGCGAGTTCGGCGTAGTTGACGGTTTTGGTCAGGTCGTCGTCACGCGCGGCTTCCGCAAACTCCAACCAGCACGTGATGTCCAGCGAGAACGCCTGGCCAAACTCGGTTTCGTGCTCGAGTACACCGTGGTTGGCGTGGAACTGCAGGCCTTTGAGTTCGATGCGGTCAGCCATGATTCCACCTTGCCACCACATCCACCGCGTCGCGCGAAACCGCAACCTCGTGCACGCGCACGCACCAGGCGCCGGCCTGGGCAGACAGCGCCGTGACGGCAGCGGTGGCCGGGTCCGCATCCACCGGGGAGTGCTCCAGACCACGATCCGCGCGGATCTCGGTGAGGAAACGCTTGCGCGAGGCGCCGACAAGAATTGGGAACTCGCCGGCGATGAACTCCGGCAGGGCGTTGAGCAGCGCCCAGTTATCGGCCGCGGTCTTAGCAAAGCCCAGGCCCGGGTCCAGTGTGATCTGCTCCTTGGCCACACCCGCGGCCAGGGCGTTCTCGACGAGTTCGGCCAGCACCTGGTGGACATCCTTGACCACATCCCCGCCGTGGTCGGCCGCGCCCGAAGCGTTGACAAACGCGTCTGCGCGCCAGTGCATGAGGCACACCGGCAGCTGCGTTTCTGCCATCACGCGGTACATGTCCTCATCCGCCAGGCCACCGGAGACATCGTTGATCAGGTCCACGCCCTCTTCAGCTGCGGCCTTCGCGGTGGCGGCACGCATCGTGTCAATCGAGGTCCGGATGCCATCCTCGTGCAACGTCCGGATCACCGGGCGAATGCGCTCCGCTTCCACCTCCGCGGGAACGCGGGTGGCGCCGGGTCGGGTGGATTCGGCGCCGACGTCGATAATGTCCGCGCCCAACTTCACCAACTCGTGGGCATGGGCGATGGCATCGTCGGTGGCGAGCCACTTGCCGCCATCCGAAAACGAATCCTCCGTGACGTTGACAATCCCCATCACACTCGTGCGTCCGGGCAGTGTCAGGTCGGCGACAGTGGTCATTGGTGTTCTATCCCCTAATCAGGCTCATGACCTCGGCACGCGAGGCCGCGTTCTTCTGAAAACCGCCGCGCACAGCGGACGTGGTCGTCGTCGCACCCGGCTTCCGAATTCCACGCATTGCCATGCACAGGTGCTCGCATTCGATGACGACGATCACCGCAGACGCATCAAGCTTTTCGACGATCGCATCCGCAATCTGCGCCGTCAACCGCTCCTGCACCTGCGGGCGCTTCGCGTACATATCCGCCACACGGGCCAGCTTGGACAGGCCGGTCACCTTGCCGTCCTGGCCAGGGATGTAGCCAATGTGGGCCACGCCGTAGAACGGCACCAGGTGGTGCTCACAGGTGGAGTAGATCGGAATGTCACGCACGAGCACCAACTCGCGGTGGTTCTCCGAAAAGGACTTCTCCAGGTGCACCTTCGGGTCCTCGTGCAGGCCCGCGAACACCTCGGCGTAGGCGCGCGCCACACGCGCTGGCGTCTCCACGAGGCCCTCGCGGTCCGGGTCCTCCCCCACCGCGATGAGCAGTTCACGCACGGCGGCTTCGGCGCGCTCGTGGTCAAACTTAGGCGTCGTCATCGTCGTCTCTCCTGTGCTTCGGTTCCTGCGGCTCGCGCGGCAACTGGGTCGTCTCGTCTTCAGACGCAGTCGGACGGGTCTCCGGCTCCGGACCACGCGCTGGGTTGTCTGGGCGTTCGTGCTCCGGCAGGCGGAAGCCGATCTCCTCGGTCTCCCGGGTCGGGTAGTTCTCCGCACCCGGGTGCTGCTTCGGCTCGGGCTGCTTTGGTTGCGGTCCGCCCACGTAGGTCCAGTCCGCCGGCGGCTTCTCACCGCGGTACTGCGGGGCCTTGCCCTTCGGCGGCTGCCAACGCGTGGAGCCCTTCTGCTCCGCTGCCTTCTCTTCCGCCTCGCGTTCCTTGCGACGACGCTCACGCGTCGCCTTCGACGCCTCCAGGATGGAGAAGCGCTTCGGCGGCTCCTCGCCACGCTCCTTCGCAATCTCCACCGGGGTCTTCACCGGCTCGCGACCGATCTGGCGGCCGAAGCGCACGTCGTGCTCCGGCAAGGTCGGGCGTTGCGGCTCGATCGAGTCGAAGATCTCCTCCAGGTCGCCGCGGCGCAGGGTTTCCTTCTCCAGAAGCTTCGAGGCCAACGTATCCAGCTCGTCGCGGTAGCGCTCGAGGGTTGTGTAGGCGACCTTGTGGGCTTCGTCGAGAAGCGCCTGCATCTCCTCGTCGATCTTCGCGGCGACTGCCGGCGAGTACTCGAGTGTGCCGCCACCGCCGCGGCCGGAGAACGGATCGCCCTGCTCCTGGCCGTACTTCACCGCGCCGAGCGAGGAGGTCATGCCGTACTCGGTGACCATCGCACGTGCGATCTTCGTGGCCTGCTCGATGTCGTTCGACGCACCGGTGGTCGGCGCGCCGAAGACCAGTTCCTCGGCAGAGCGGCCGCCCATGGCGAACACCATGCGGGCAAACAGTTCGTCGCGGGTGTACATGCCCTTGTCGTCCTCGTCGGCCGTCATGGCGAAACCGCCGGTGCGGCCGCGGGCGAGAATGGTCACCTTGTACACGCGCTCGATGTCCTTGAGCGCCCACGCGGCCAGCGTGTGGCCGCCCTCGTGGTAGGCGGTGACCTTCTTCTCGTGCTCAGAGATGATCTTGCTGGATCGACGCGGGCCGCCGATCACGCGGTCCGTGGCCTCCTCCAGCGCATCCGCGGTGATCACGTTGCCGCCGATGCGGGCGGTGAGCAGCGCGGCCTCGTTAAGCACATTCGCCAGGTCCGCACCCGACATGCCCGCGGTGCGCTTTGCCAAAGCATCCAGGTTGACGTCCTTGGCCAACGGCTTGTCCTTCGCGTGCACCTTCAAAATCTGGGCACGGCCCGCGAGGTCCGGGTTGGATACCGGAATCTGGCGGTCGAAACGGCCCGGGCGCAAAAGCGCGGGGTCCAGAATGTCCGGACGGTTCGTCGCAGCCAGCAGGATCACGCCCTCGCGACCGGAGAAGCCATCCATCTCCACCAGCAACTGGTTCAGGGTCTGCTCGCGCTCGTCGTGGCCACCCCCCATGCCGGAGCCGCGCTGGCGGCCGACGGCGTCGATCTCGTCGACAAAGATGATGCACGGAGCGTTCTCACGCGCCTGCTTGAACAGGTCACGCACACGGGACGCACCGACACCGACGAACATCTCCACAAAGTCAGAACCAGAAATGGTGTAGAACGGCACACCCGCCTCACCAGCGACAGCACGCGCGAGCAGGGTCTTACCGGTACCCGGCGGGCCATAAAGCAGCACGCCACGTGGGATCTTCGCACCGAGCTTCTCGTACACGCTCGGGTCGGTGAGGAAATCCACCACCTCGTGGAGCTCATCGACAGCCTCGTCGGCACCCGCCACGTCATCAAACGTGTTCGTCGGGTTGTCCTTAGTCAGCTGCTTCGCCTTTGAACCACCAATGCCAAACGGTCCGCCGCCGCCCGACTGCATGCGATACATGAAGAAGAACAGCAAGCCGAACACCAGGATCATCGGCAGCATGAAGCCGAGCATGGACATCAGGAACGAATCCTGCGTCACGTTCGTCTGGTAGGAATCCGCCTCAGCCTCACGCACCGCCTGGAACACATCCGGTGCGGTACGAGCCGGGTACTGGGCGGAGATTGCCTCGACGCCCTCGCGCTCGTCGACAGTAATTGGCTCACGCAGATCAATACGCACCCGCTGCTCACGGTCATCGATCTGCACTTCCTCCGCGTTATGCTCGCGGAGCTGCTGCATCGCCACCGACGTATCCACGCTCTGGTAAGCGCGGGAATCGTCCCCAATCAGCGTCAGCAAATAGAGCACAATAAGCGCGATGGCGCCCATAATGCCCCACCGCATGACGTTTTTATTTTTGCTCATAAACCTTTGTTCTAGTCGGCTTTACTCAGCGTCCGAGTACACGCGCGGATGCAACGTGCCCACGTACGGCAAATCACGGTAGCGCTCCGCGTAATCCAGGCCGTAGCCGATCACAAACTCATTCGGGATATCGAACCCGATATCAAGCAAGTCGATCTGCGCCGTCTGCACATCCGGTTTGCGCAATAGAGTAACGACCTCAAGGCTCTTCGGGTTCCTGTTACGCAAATTACGCAGCAACCACGACAAGGTCAGACCCGAATCGATGATGTCCTCAACCACCAGCACATCACGGCCAGCGATCTCCTTATCCAGGTCCTTCAGAATGCGGACCACGCCAGAACTCGTCGTCGAGTTGCCGTAAGAGGACACCGCCATGAACTCCATCTCAGCCGGAATGGAGACCTTGCGCGCAAAGTCCGTCAGGAAGAACACCGCCCCCTTCAGCACACACACCAAAATGAGGTCCTCTTCAGAGTCGCGGTACTTCTCCGACACCATATCCGCCAACTCCTGGATACGGTCCTGCAACGCCTCCTCACTGATCAGGATTGCCTCCACGTCGTCGCCGTAACGGTTCGGCGGAACGTTGAAATCCTTCGTGTCGTGCAACTCAGTCATGGGCTGGCCTTTCCCTTTCGCTGTGCCTCGCGGACGTCACGCAGTTCACCTGCGCGTAACTTCCTCATCTTGCCACTAGATTCCTACAAGGCACAACCACCTGGGACATTTGGGCTAGGTCAGGACCAGTTTCCCGTCGATTCGCGCCACCGAACGCCCGCCGCCTACCGCGATCGGCCCCTGCCCGCGCCAGTTGGTCACCAGCGCCTCGATTGCCGCAAGTTGGTCGCCTTGAACCCGCACTCCTTCATCTAAGAGCCA
The DNA here is from genome assembly GCF_001815635.1 of Corynebacterium sp. HMSC075D04. Taxonomy (NCBI): domain Bacteria; kingdom Bacillati; phylum Actinomycetota; class Actinomycetes; order Mycobacteriales; family Corynebacteriaceae; genus Corynebacterium; species Corynebacterium sp. HMSC075D04. The sequence goes on along the minus strand of NZ_KV821355.1, from coordinate 5,001 downwards.
TATTGCTAATCGACGACGCCTCACCGGCCCCGCATCCCCCTCCAACTCCACACACGACGTGGTCAGCGTGAGGTCCGCGAGTTGTTCAATGAGCGCCTGGTCGGCTGCGATGCGGTTCGCGGTGGTGGCAAGGGCCGGCACCGCATCCCCGCCCAGCAAGTCCGTCAGCGCAGGGATGATGCTTTGGCGCATTGCTACGCGACGATACGCCGGGTCGGAATTCATCGGGTCGTGCCAGACTTCGAGCCCGAGTTCCTCGCACGCCCCGACGGTGTCTGCGCGGCGGATGTGTAGGAACGGCCTGACGATCTTCCCGTTGCGCTGCGCCATGCCCGACGGGTTGCCCCGCAACGCGCCGAGTAGCAGGGTTTCTGCCTGGTCGTCGGCGGTGTGTGCGACCCAGACGTCGCGGCCGGATTCGAGCAGTGCGGCGTACCTTGCTTCGCGCGCGGCGGCCTCGACGTTGCCGGGTCCTACTGTCACGTTGGCCACCGTAGAGGCAAACCCGAACTCGCGCGCCACGGCCGCGGCACGCTCGGCGATCTCGGCCGAGCCGGGCTGCAAACCGTGGTCCACGACCACAACAGAGACGTCCTTCTGCTCCGCCGCAGCTGCCGCAACCAGCGCCAACGAGTCCGGCCCGCCCGACAGCCCGATTACCGCTGGCCCGTCGAAGGGACGCACGGCTTGCCTGCACGCGAGGAAGTGCGGGGAGCGGCGCGGCCAAAACGGTTGCATCAGGTTTCCTTTTAGAAAGCTCGCAGCGCCGAGGTGAACTCGTCCATGGCCCGGCGCGCCGCGAGCACGTCGGCGTCGTTACAGATCAGCGCAAACGTATAGATGTTGCCGTTCTCGCTGGTCACCGTTCCGGCCAGCGAGGCGGTGCCGTCGAGCGTGCCGGTTTTCGCGCGGACCCAGCCACGCCCCGGGAGGTCGCCGTAGCGGTCCGCCAGCGTGCCCTCGCCTGCTGCAACCGGCAGTGTTGCCAGAAGCGGGCGGAGTTCGGGTTTGGTCGTAGCTTCCACGAGCACACTATCCAGCACCACCGGCGGGATCCGGTTGTCGGTTGACAGGCCCGAGTTGTCGGAGAGCGCCACTCCCGACGTATCAATGCCGTGCTCCTGCAGCAACGACAGCGTCGCCGACGGCGCGTCCTTCACCCCGCGCGCGAGCGCAACCTCACGCCCGATTGCCTCGGCGTAGACGTTGTCGGATTCCTTCATCATCATCTCGAGGCGCTCCACCAGTGTTGGCGATTCCACCTCGGCGACGACCTCGGCGTCGACGGGGGCCTCGCGCACGTCCACAACACCAGCACCGAGACGGTTCGCCAGCGCCTGTGCCACGTCGAGGGCCGGCGTGTGCGAACGCGGCACGTCCCCAGACGTCTCCCCGTCCATGCGACCGCCGGACAGCATCGCGGGCTGCAGGGGTGCGACGTAACCGCCGTCGATATCCAGCGGATCCCAGCCCGGCATCATCTCCGGCATGCCAGCCCAGGCCGACGTATCCACGTACACCTCGGACGCCTCCCCGATCTGGCCCGCCAGCTCGTCGAGTGCCTCCGCGTCCAACCACACGTCGCCAGCGGCCTTGATCGTCACCGCACCCGAATCCGCGGCACGCACCACCTGCGTCGTAATCGTGTCGCTTTGCCCCAACTCGATCAGCGCCGCCGCGGCCGTGAGCACCTTCGTCACCGACGCCGGGCGCAACGCATCCCCCGACGCCCTGTCAAACACCACGTCGCCGCCTGCCGCGGATACACGACCATGGAACTGCCCCAAACCAGGATTCTCAGCAAGATCGGTGAGGGTTTGGGTCAGCACGGTGTCGTCGATAAGCGAAGGCTCTGCAGGCACAAGCGGAAACGCCGCCTGCTCAAGCCGAAACGCCGGCGCATGCTCAATCCGCGACAACTGCTCATGCGCAGCCACACCAAACCCAGCAACACCACCAACCGCAGCCAACGCCAACGTGCCCGCAACCCAAGTCCATACCTTCATCGGCAAAAAGCGTAGCCCACGTATGATGATTTGCGGACAATCACCGAACGAAGGAGATCCCATGTCTATTGAGGTCATCATCGAAATCCCCAAGGGCTCGCGCAACAAGTACGAGTTCGACCACGAAACCGGCCGCGTCTACCTCGACCGCTACCTGTTCACCCCGATGGCGTACCCAGCCGACTACGGCTACATCGACAACACCCTTGCCGACGACGGCGACCCACTCGACGCCCTCGTCATCCTCCCCGAGCCAGTCTTCCCGGGCGTCACCGTCAAGGCACGTCCGCTTGGCGTATTCAAGATGACCGACGAAGCCGGCGGTGACGACAAACTCCTCTGCGTCATCGACGACGTCCGCTACGACCACTACCAGGACATCGACGACGTCTCCGACTTTGTCAAGGACGAAATCGAGCACTTCTTCGTCCACTACAAGGACCTCGAACCGAACAAGGAAGTCACCGGCTCCGGCTGGGGCAACAAGGCAGAAGCCGAGAAGATCCTCCAGGCCTCCATCGACGCATACAAGGGCGACAAGTAAGACGTTTGGTCTTTGATAGCCGGGCTCCGCGACTGTGCGGGGCCCGGTTTTTGTTGTTCTGTGGTGGGTTTTCTGGGGTTTTCTGGGGTTTTGCGCAGTCGTCTAGCTCCCCCGCAGATGCAGCTAGACGGTCAGCTAGGGGGCTTCACATTTCCCCAGGTCATGTTGAACATGATGGTCATTATGCGCCTGATCGTCTTGTTGGCCTTGCGGCGAGCTAGACGATCAGCGAACACTAGACTGCGGCCGGAGTCTTCTTCGACTGTCGCAGCACCATCACCGAGCCGAGCAGGCCCAGCAGCAGGAACAGCGCAGAGAACCCGATCGACCAGGCGGCGGCCTCGGCGAACCCGCTGGACAGCTGCTGAACAACCACACTGCGGGCGTCGCCGAGGGGTGCGGTGAAGGGGTCGGTGGGGGTGGCGTCGCGAAGTTGCCCGATCATCGAGCCCGCGGATGCCTGGGTGGCCTCGGACAGTTTGGACAGCACATTCTCGGACACCCCGGCGACGGACTCGAGCGAGGCCGGGATGGTGCGCGCCATGGCCGCTGCCAGGGCGGATCCGGCGATCGCGGCGCCCATGGCAGAGCCGAGTTGGCGCACGGTGGACTGGGTGGCCGAACCCGCGCCCGACTGCGCTTCGGGGATGCCGGCGAGCACCGTCGAGGTCAACTGCGCGGACGCAAGACCCAGCCCTACGCCGTAGACCACGAGTGCGCCGACGGTGAACCAGGTGGAGCCTTGCGTTGCGACGACCCCAGCCAACAGCCCAACACCAACCACCTCAAGTGCAAGACCAAGCACGACGACACCCGGCGCGCCGAGACGAGCCGCGAGGTGGCGTGCGGAGGCACCGGAAACGAACGCGCCGAATGCCATCGCGGCAAGGACAAGGCCGGTGCGCACGGTGGAAAGGCCGACCGCGTTGACCAGGAACAACGGCAGGACAAACATGAGGGCGAACTCGCCGACGGCGACCATGGCAGCGGTGAGGTTGCCCCAGGAGAATGTGCCGACTTTGAACAGGGAGAGATCCAGAAGCGCATCGCGGCCGTTGCGAGCACGGTGCAGTTCCCAGCGCAGGAACAAACCGATGAAGATCAGGCCGATACCGATGGCGAACGGCACGGGCGAGACAGTCCAGCTCTCCGGCCAGGACCAGGAGCCAATGCGCAGGGTTTCTTTCTTCTCCCACCAGCCGAGCGTTGTCGCCTCGATGAGCCCGAATACGACAAGCCCGAAGCCGATAGCGGAGGTCAGCAGGCCGTCGACGTCGACACCCCGGACGTTGCGTTTACCGTGGGTTTGCGGCACCCAGGCGAGAATCCCCAGCAGCACCAGCAGGCCGAGCGGCAGGTTTACCCAAAAGATCCACTGCCAGGAGAAGTACTGCGTGAGCACCCCGCCGAGCAGCGGGCCGAGCGCCGCCGTACCGCTCATCACGGCGCCCCACACACCGAACGCGGCGGCACGATCCTTGCCGTGGAAGAGCGAATTTACCGACGACAACGTCGCCGGCAGCACCAATGCACCACCGACGCCTTGGACGGCGCGGGCTGTGATCAGGGTGGTTGCGGTCGTCGATAAGCCTGCAAGCAACGAGCCACCAATGAACAGCGCAACGCCGGCGGCGAATGTGGTGCGGCGGCCGACGCGATCCCCCAGGCGGCCGGAGCCGAGCAGCAACGCCGCAAAGATCACGTTGTAGATCGCGTTGACCCACTGCGCGTTGGTGAGGCTGAGGTCGAGGGCGGTGATCATCGTGGGCAGGGCGACGCCAACGATGGTGCCGTCCATAACAATCAGCGCCAGCCCCGCGGCGAGGACTGCGAGGGCCTTCCACCGACCGGGGTGTTCGGTTGTTGTGTTTGGGGTGTGCACTGTAGTCATGGGGTTCCTTTCGACCTTCACGACAGTAGGCCTGGGAACCACCCGGATTCATCAACCGATCGGTCGAAAAAATACACACCCTTTCGGTTTAGAAGTAGTGCTTGTACAGGTAAAACCCAACAGCGCCGAGGCCGGTAAGCACCAGCAGAATGCTCGGCACGATGATCGCAAGCGGCGAGGTGCTCGAGGATTTCGCCGAGCCATCTTCCTTCCCAGTCGGGATCTCCAGCGATTCCGTGATGGTTGTCGTTGCGCTCGTACTCTTATCGACGACCGACTCCTCCGGAATCTTCACCACCGTAGTAGCCGCTGCCGTGGTGGTCTCGGTGGAGGTGGTCGTGGTTTCGGTGGCCTGCGTGGTTGTGGTGGATGCGCTCGGCGCCGTGGTCACCGTGACCTGCTCCGACGTACGCGAGGTCGTGGTTTCCTTCGACGACGTTGCCAGGGTTGCCTTCTTAGTCGAGGTCGCCTTCGCAGTCGTGGTGGACGGTGCCTCCGAAACCTTCGTGGTCGTCGCGGACGGCGTGGCCTTCGTCGTCGAAGTCTTAGTCGACAAACGC
>NZ_KV821354.1:0-26229 GCF_001815635.1 Corynebacterium sp. HMSC075D04 | reverse complement strand
GGTCCAGGGGGCGATTTCTGAAGTCTGCGACCATTTCGTCGAGTTCTTCCGACATGCGTGAGACTTGGGATTTCGACATGTTGGAAATGCCAAGGGTTGCCACCAGATCATTCATCCTGCGGGTGGAGACCCCTTTGAGGTAGCACGTGGCGATCACGGTCGATAAGGCTCGTTCCGCTCGTGAGCGGCGCTCGAGCAGCCAGTCTGGGAAGAACGCGCCGTGGCGCAGCTTCGGCACTGCTACATCGATTGTGCCGACACGGGTGTCGAGGTCGCGGTGGCGGTACCCGTTGCGGTGGTTGACCCGTGTGGTGGAGGCAACACCGTACTCAGCGCCGCACACGGTGTCGGCCTGGGCGGAGAGGATTTGGTTGATAAACCCTTGCAGCATCTGCCGCATCAGATCCGGCGACGCTTGGGCCAGCAGATCATCCAGATAGGTTGTCGGGTCGATAGAATGCGGTGCAGCGGTCATCGTCATGTTCCTTTCGGTGAGATGTGGTAGTTGAGTCGAAAGGTTACTGACGGTGGCCGCCCACTATTTTCAAGGGCCCACCATCAGCAAGCGTTACACCACACTAAGGGACGCAACCTGAGCGTTGGGGCACAGCGCCTAAGGCGCATACGGAAGCTGGGTTAGCATTTACTCATGTCTGTTTCTGAGCTGTCCACCAGTACCCAGAACTATTTGAAAGCTATCTGGGGGCTAAAGGAATGGTCATCCGAGCCCGTTACCGCCACACTTATAGCGAAACAGCTGGGACTCAAGCTCTCCTCGGTCTCCGATGCAGTGCGCAAAATGTCGAAGCAAGGGCTCGTGTCACACACGCCCTATGGCTCTGTGGAGTTAACCGAACTTGGCAGGCAGTACGCATTGGTCATGGTGCGCCGCCACCGATTGCTTGAGTCTTTTTTGGTTCAAGCATTGGATTATACGTGGGACGAGGTCCATGATGAAGCCGAAAATCTTGAACACGCGGTGTCTGACATGCTCATAGAGCGCGTGGATAAGTTCCTCAATTACCCCACTAGGGATCCACACGGCGACCCTATCCCTACGGTTGATGGACAGGTCACTATCCCCAGTGCGCACCGTCTCACCGACAGCGGCGCACAACCGCAGGTGACCGTGGAACGCATTTCTGATTCCGACCCACAACTGCTGGCCTTCCTCAAAGAGCAAGGCATCGTCATTGGGGCTGTTCTTGCCACGCGCGAAGGAACGCCCTTTTCAGAATCGCTCGAAGTACAGGTAGCCGACAGTACTCAGTGGGTAGTACTTGGGCGCCCAGCTACGGACGCAGTGTTTGTAGCACACCACAGCCTGTAGTCTTTCCCTTTCTCATTAATCCTGTCCCTACCTGCCCTTTTAAAAACTACGGTGCGGCGTAGTTTGCAACTACGGTAGTACGTAGTTAATCTTTTCGATCATCACCTATCCCACTTATGGCTAAGGCCAGGATGAGCAGGATTGTCATGTCAGACTCACCAGATTTGGTGTACTTTTCTAGCGTTTCTGAAAACACAAAAAGATTCGTCGAACGCTTAGATAGACCCGCAGTGCGCATTCCACTGCGGCCCAAGAAAACCGGAATGATCCAGGTTTCACACCCGTACGTACTCATCGTTCCAACCTACGGCGGTGGCTCGCTCAAACGCGCAGTCCCCAAACAGGTCATCGACTTCCTCAATGACCCAATCAACCGTTCCTTTATCCGGGGCGTGATTACCTCAGGCAATACCAACTTCGGAAGCGCTTACTGCGTCGCCGGCCGCATCATTTCCGCTAAGTGCCACGTTCCAGAGCTGTATCACTTCGAGCTACTCGGCACGCAGAAGGACGTTGCCGCTGTAAAGCAGGGCCTTCACAAGTTTTGGGAGCAGCAAAGCAACTAACAATTACACCCCATTGATTTCCCACAAAATGAAGACCACATCCGCAACACACAGATTGGAAACCACAATGCCGCCACTTAAGGCCACCCCCACACAGCCCATTGGCCCTACGCCCCGCACCGCTTCAGCAGACGATGCCGGCGGTGTCGGTAAGCGCAAGAGCTACCATGCACTCAACGCGCAGCTGAACCTATTCGACGATTCGGGAAGAATCCAGTTCGACAAGGACATTGAGGCAACACAAGACTTTTTAGCGCACCATGTCACTCCCCGCATGCATCAGTTTGAATCCACCAAGCAGCGCTTGGAGTGGTTGGTTGATAACGAATACTACGAGCGGGAATTCCTTGAGCTTTATGATGACGATTTTCTGTGCACTATGTACGACAGAGCCCACCGAGCCAAGCATCAGTTCCGCACTTTCCTCGGCGCATTTAAGTTCTTTACTTCATACGCACTGAAAACCTTTGATGGCTCGCGATTTCTGGAAGGCTACGAAGAACGCGTCGCCACCACAGCTTTGTACCTTGCACAGGGCGATGAAGAGCTTGCGGAGAAGCTGGTGGATGACATCATGACCGGACGCTTCCAGCCCGCCACCCCTACTTTTCTCAACGCAGGAAAAGCCCAGCGTGGCGAAATGGTCTCCTGCTTCCTCCTTCGCATCGAAGACAATTTGGAAAGCATTGGCCGCAGCGTGAACTCTGCACTGCAGCTTTCAAAACGCGGCGGTGGTGTGGCCTTGTTACTGAGCAATCTGCGCGAATCCGGAGCCCCAATCAAAAAGATTGAGAACCAAGCTTCCGGCGTAGTCCCAGTCATGAAAATTCTGGAAGATAGCTTCAGCTATGCCAACCAATTGGGCGCTCGACAGGGCGCTGGAGCCGTCTACCTACATGCGCACCATCCAGATATTCTTCGTTTCCTGGATACCAAGCGGGAAAATGCCGATGAGAAAGTCCGCATTAAGACTCTTTCGCTGGGAGTTGTTATTCCAGATATAACCTTCCAGCTGGCCAAAGAGAACAAGGATATGCATCTTTTTAGCCCGTATGACATCGCTCGCGAGTACGGCGTAGCCATGTCTGACATGTCTATCACCGAGTATTACGACGAGCTGGTTTCCAATCCGCGAATTTCTCATACGACTATCAAGGCCCGCGAGTTTTTCACCACGCTGGCTGAGCTTCAGTTTGAATCTGGATACCCCTACATACTCTTTGAGGATACGGTCAACCGCGCTAATCCCCTCAAAGGACATATCAATATGTCCAATCTGTGTAGTGAGATCCTCCAGGTCAACACGCCATCCACCTACGGCGCCTCAGGTAACTACACCACCGTTGGCCAGGACATTTCCTGCAATCTAGGGTCGCTCAACATCGCTAAAGCTTTTGAATCACCGGACTTTGGGGAAACTGTTGAAACCGCGGTGCGCGCTCTCACGAAGGTCTCAGACCTAACAAATATCGAAGCTGTTCCTTCCATCGCTCACGGTAATGCATCCATGCATGCCATCGGGTTGGGCCAAATGAATCTCCACGGTTTCCTGGCTTCCAAGCGTATTCCTTATGGCTGCGCCGAAGCACTGGACTTTACAAATATCTATTTCCTGACCGTGACCTATCATGCGCTCCGTGCATCCCATGCGCTAGCGGTTGAGAAAGGTCAACGATTCACTGGCTTTGAAGAATCCACCTATGCCACTGGCGTCTACTTCGACAAGTACATCGACCAAGACTGGGCGCCGGCCACTGACCACGTAAAACAGCTATTCCATGAGGCTGGCGTGCAGATTCCTCAACGCGAGGATTGGCTACGGCTCAAGAACCAAGTGATGCAAGACGGCATCTACAACGCCTACTTGCAGGCAGTTCCACCCACTGGATCAATTTCCTACATCAATGACTCCACCGCGTCCATACACCCGATTGCCTCCAAGATTGAAATACGCAAGGAAGGCCGCTTGGGGCGCGTGTACTACCCCGCACCGGAAATGACCAACGACAACTTGGAGTATTTCGATGACTCCTACACCGTGGGGTACAAAAAAATCATCGACACCTACGCTATGGCCACCCAACACGTGGACCAAGGGCTTTCCCTGACTTTGTTCTTCACCGCTGACACCACTACGCGGGACATCAACAAGGCACAAATCTATGCCTGGAAAGCCGGAATCAAGACCTTGTACTACATCCGTTTACGCCAACCTGCACTCCAGGGAACCGAGGTCGAAGGCTGCGTTTCCTGTGCTCTGTAGGAACACGGTCCTTCCTTCATTCACAACCATCCATCAAGAAAGAAAGAAGCTATGTCTTCAACATCAAACACTGCTGAGCTAACCAGCATCTCAGTTACGCCGCCAAGTTACCGGCATGACCCTTCAGCCCGCATCCGCGCCATCAATTGGAATCGGGTGAGCGATGAGAAGGATCTTGAAGTGTGGAACCGCCTCACCGCCAACTTTTGGTTGCCAGAAAAGGTTCCACTTTCAAACGATCTCCCGGCGTGGCAGAGGATGACACCGGAGGAACGCAACCTCACCATGCGGGTGTTCACGGGACTCACCACCCTGGACACCGTCCAGGCCACTGTGGGCGAAATCTGTCAGATCCAAGATGCCCGCACCGAGCACGAGGAGGCCGTGTATACCAACATCGCCTTCATGCAATCAGTCCATGCCCGTTCTTACTCTTCAGTGTTTTCTACTTTGAGCAGTACGAAAGAAATTGATGAGGCATACCGCTGGGCGGTGAATAATGACCTTCTCCAGGCACGCGCCAAAAAAGTGCTCACTCATTATTTTGGACCCGATCCACTCAAGCGCAAAGTGTCATCGACGCTGCTTTCCTCGCTGCTTCTCTACGCGGGTTTCTATCTTCCCCTGCATTTTTCCGTCCACGCCACCCTGACAAATACGGCAGACATGATTCGCCTCATTCTGCGTGACAAGGCAGTGCACGGTTACTACTCAGGCTACAAGTACCAGCGCGGACTGGAAACGTCTGCTCCACAACGGCAACAGGAGATGCATGATTTCACTATTTCCTTGCTCGAAGAGCTTTATGCCCTAGAGCTGGATTATTCCGGCGAGCTATATGAGCCGTTGGGGCTCATGGATGATGTAGCTGTATTCGTTCGCTATAACGCCAATAAGGCGCTCATGAATTTGGGCTACCCGGACTACTTCCCACCTGAAGAAACGGAAGTGAACCCGGAAATCCTCGCTGCCCTAGCACCTGGAGCAGATGAAAACCATGACTTCTTCTCCGGCTCCGGTTCCTCCTATGTCATTGGCACCGCTGAAGAAACGAGTGATGATGACTGGGATTTCTAAACCGTTTCCACGACCAGACCAAGGAAGCTGGCTTGAGACCATCGCGCTGTTTGAAGCCATCCGCGAAGGAAACCAACCAGCAGCCATGCGGCTTTTGGATACGTCCGCCGCACGGGAGGCCGTCCTCGGGGGACTGTTAGGACTCATCGAACTGTACTTCCGCCATGAAGAAGACAAAGTGGATAACTTTCTTACTGCCGCCCACGCCGCCGGGCCACCGCCTGCCTTTGGCTGCAAGCCTTTTCTCCCTTGATCGCACGTACCTACGCCCAACTAAGAAGAAAGGACTTCCTATGACCACCCCACGCATTAGTGTTATCGTCGGCAGCCTGCGCCGCGGCTCATTTGCGCGCAAGATTGCACACGAAGTGCTCACAATGATTCCTGAAAACTACCAGGCAGACATCGTTGAAATCCGTGACTTGCCGCTCTATGACTTCGACTACGATGACCCCTCGGTCACGGACAAGCCCATTCCAGCTGAGTACACCACTTTCCGCGACACCATCAAGAACTCGAGCGGCGTCCTCTTTGTTACCCCGGAAAATAACCGTACTATCCCTGCCTGTCTCAAGAATGCAGTGGACATCGGTTCCAAGCCCAACTCGGATGTGGCTTGGAAGAACCTTCCCGCAGGTATCATCAGTCACTCTGTAGGCCGCATGGGCGGCTACAGTTCACAGAAGAACCTCCGGCTCGCCCTGTCCTACTTCGATATGCCGCTTCCTGGTCAGCCCGAGGTATTCCTTGGCCAATCCCCCACCCTCTTCGAAGACTCCGGCCATCTCAATGAAGGCACCGCAGGCTTTGTCAAAGACTACGTTATACGCTTCCTGCAGTTGGTCGACATGACATTAACAGCCAAGCACAGCTAGCGACGGCGACTAACCCTAGCCACCGCCCTCTACGAAGTACTTGAAGGCTTCTAAAGGGCCTTCTCAAAGACACAAACCCCGGATTCACACTCATCCTTGAGTTACCTGAATCTGAACCCAGGACGCTTCAAAAAACACCGCTCTAATTCTTCGATTTTCGCTGAATTAGAGCGGTTTTAGCGCTGTCGCTGGACACTGACCCTGGCGACATCCTGTTAGGCCGCTACAGGGCCATACAGGGCAGGGGAGACCCCCATCTACGGCTTGCCGCCGTCGGGGGGTGCTGGGCATCTACTCTTCGGGCCTGACGCTGCTCACCCTTGGGATTAAGATCTCGCGTCCGGCGGCTGCAGCTATCGACGGCGTCATTTTGACCATCGGCACCATCTGGGTCGTCTTCGTCTCCCAGAGCTTCCTTGGGCCGTTCCAGTCGTTCCTGATCACCCTCGGCGTGCCGCTGGCTAGCTGGGCGGGCATTCTCGTTGCGGACATCTTCGCCCGCACTAAGGATTACGACGAGCCGGCGTTGTACGATTCGGCAGGTCGCTACGGCGCCGTGGACTGGACCTCGATCGGGATCCTTGCCGTGTCCTCGGTGATCGGTTGGGGTCTTGTGGCCAACATGTTTGCGGAGGAAGCTTCCTGGAACAACTGGCAGGGATACTTCCTGCCACTGGTTGGGGAGCACTGGGCGGACGCGAACCTCGGTGTGCTCGTCGCACTCGTACTCTCCTTCGTGGCGGCGTGGTTTGGGCGCCGGGGCCGCATCCGCCGTCAGGAGGGGACTGCGGCCTAGGAGTCGCGCCCTGCGGCGTCCTACCGCGCCGGGTTGCTGACCAAGATCCGATCCACCTGCTCGGCCAAATCTTCCGGCGCGGTGTCGAAGTCGCCGGGCAGTTCCCGATCCGCCTGCTCGAGCGCTTCCTGGTCGTGCTCGCCGGTGGCAAGGTGCGCCTCCGCCTCGTCGAGAAGCCGCTTCAACCGTGTCAGGTTGAGTTGGTAAGCACCGTCGTTTTCGGGGCCGGGGACCTCCTGGAGCCAACCCGTGCCGGTGAAGGTGGGCAGTGTCGCATCGATGATGTCGCGCTTCAGCCAGTTGGTCATGCGGGGCCCACCGAAGTTTTCCACCCGGCCCGCTGTTGCTTGGCGGACGGTGCCGGTGGGGGTGAGGGTGGGGCCAGTGGTGTCGTCTGCAAGCAACGCCACCTGCATCAAAATTTTCAGTTCTCGGGGAAATAGGGACGGGGCTTCAATGCACCCCACTGCGGCTTTGAGCAGTTCGCCCAACAACGCCTCCTTATTCGGTTGTGTTCGGACAAGGAGACATTATAAATCCGCCTCCGACACCGGGAGGCGGATTCTCGAACGGATGTGTGGTTTGTGGTTAGCGCTGCAACTTCCAGATCACGGAGTTCGTGGAACCTGCGCGCACGAGCGCGATGTTGGCGGTGTCGAAGACGTAGAGCTCACCGGTAAAGCCCGGGACAATGAACGCGGAGCCGAAGCGCTGCACCTGCAGCGGGTTGAGCTTCTTCGGCTGGCCCACAAAGCCTTGGTTCCAGCAGTGGGTGCCGGTAAAGCCTCGGCTGATGGACACTGCGGGGATGAGCTGCTCTGGAGGGTTGCACTCCGGCTGGGTTTTGCGGGCGGTGTCGGAGACGCAAATGGTTTTGGTTTCGCCGCCGACTTGGTAGGACTCGCAACGCACGTTGCCGTTCTGGTTGGAGTAGGTACCGACGTTGTTTTGTGCGGCGGCGGAGGGGGCGAGGGCTGCGGTGGCGGTAAGGATCGCGACGGCAGCGACGGTTACTGGGGCTGTACGTGTGATCTGCATAACAGAAGTATTCCAGGCTATCCCCAGCGTTGCACGCCTCCTGGCAGCGATTTCAGCACAATCCCATGCTGTTTCGCCTGTTCCGCATAGGTTTTCACAAATTTTTCAGAACGCACCCCACCCGCGCAATAGACCACCACCTCGTCGCCCTCGGCGTACTGCGACAGTGTGCGAGAAACCGCCTCGGGGTCGTGCTCGATCTCGCTCAGCGGCAGGTGAGTGGAGTTGACCGGCAGGTCCGCAATCGCCCGCTCGTGGGGTTCACGGATGTCCAGGGCGTGAGCTTTGCGGGTAGTGATGTCGTCGAAAAGCAATCGCCCCTCGGTGCTCACGGTGCAGGCGTCGGTGTAGGTGCTCAACCGCGTGGTCAGTGGGCGCGCCGGGTCGCGGGGGACGGTGAAGCGGCGGATGGTGGTGGTCAGCGCGTCGTACATGTGCAGCCGGCCGATCTCCACCTCACCGATGCCCGCGAGGAACTTCACGGCCTCGGTGGACATCAGCCCACCCACCACGGAGGTGGTCACGCCGAGCACACCCGCGGTGGCACAATCCGGCACGGAATCCGCATCCGGCTGGGTGGGGTAGAGGTCCCGCATGCCCACGCCACCCTCTGGCGCGCCGGGGCCGGAGTGCCACAGAGCGATGTCGCCGCGGTAGCGCAGCACCGAACCCCACAGCAGCGGCGTGCCGGTGATTTCGGCGGCGTCGGCGGCGAGGAATTTGGTGGCAAAGGTATCTGAGCCGTCGATAAGTAAGTCGATGCCGTCAAGGGCCTCGATGAAGTTGTCGGCGGTCAGGCGATCCTTGACCGGGGTGACGGTAATACCCGGCTGCAGGGCTTGCAGGCGCTCGGCGGCCACCTCCACCTTGCTGCGGCCCACGTCCTGGGCGCCGAAGAGGATCTGGCGGTGGATGTTGGTGATGTCCACGTGGTCGTCATCCCACACCGTAATGTTGCCCACGCCCGTGGCAGCCAGCGTCTGCATGACCGGACAGCCGAGGCCACCGGCGCCGATGACCAGCACGTGCGCGTTGTGCAGGCGTTCTTGCTGCTTGGGGCCGAAGCCGGGCAGGTTCATCTGGCGCGCGGTGCGCTTGAGTTCGTCGTGGGGGAGCACCTACAGCACCTCGTCAGCCCAGCTGGCTAAACCGTCGAAGGTGGACGACGCCACCGCGTGCTCCCGTTTCGGGATGCGCCCCGCGCCGCGGGCGAGCCGGCCGGCCTCCACCGCGTGGCGCATCGCGTGCGCCATGGCCACCGGGTCCTGGCAACGGTTCACCGCGCTGGCGAGCAGCACGCCCGAACACCCGAGTTCCATGGCAAGGGAGGCGTCGGATGCGGTGCCCAGGCCGGCGTCGATAAGCACCGGCACCTGTGCGCGCGAGCAGATCAACTCAATGTTGTGCGGGTTCAAAATGCCCAAGCCAGTGCCGATCGGCGAGCCCAACGGCATCACCGCCGCAGCCCCCAGGTCCTCGAGGCGCTTCGCGGCCACCGGGTCGTCGGAGGTGTACGCCAGCACCGTAAAGCCCTCGTCCACGAGCATCTCGCAGGCGTCGACGGTCTCCACCACATCGGGCAGCAGCGTTCGGTCGTCCGCGATGACCTCCAGCTTCACCCAGTTGGTGCCCAGCGCCTCACGCGCAAGTTTCGCCGTAATCACCGCGTCGCGCGCCGTGCGGCAGCCCGCGGTGTTCGGCAGCGGACGAATATTCAGGCGCTTGAGCAGATCAAACACGCTCTCACCCGCACCGGTGGTCGCGGAGTGGCGGCGCATCGCCACCGTGGTCATCTCCGTTCCGGATGCCACGAGCACTTTTTCCAGCATGTCAAAAGAACTCGCCCCGCCTGTGCCCATGATCAGGTGGGAATCAAACCGCTGGCCAGCAATTTCAAGCACGTTTAACCTCCTTGGACGGCGGTGAGGATGTCCACCTCTGCGTCGTCGATAAGCGCCCGCCCCCACTGCGAACGCGGCACGACCTCCCCGTTGACCGCCACGGCGGTGCCGGCCTCAGGCGCGCCGACCTCCGCCACCAACTCTTGCACAGTCGTGGCTTCGGTGGTGGTCCTTTCACCGTTGAGCGTTAGTTGCATTCGTGCCTCCTCGGGTCGCATGCGGATAAGTTTATGAATGGTGCTTGCTTTTCGACGACCCCAGCACCACACCGAGCCCCCAACGCCGCCAGCAAAATCCCATGCCGGAAGTAACCGGTGGAGACCACGGTGCGCTCGTTAATACGACCGATATACGGCAAATCATCCGGCGTGCCCGGGCGCGCACCGGCGCCGGCCTCGAGGAAATCGCACTCCTCAACCGCCGGCACCACCTCAATCGCATCCCGCAGCAGCTGGTGAACGCCCTGCACCTGCGGCTGGTCGCGGCCGTCCTCGCGTGTGGTCGCGCCGATAGTCAGCGTGTGGTCCTCGCGCGGAATGAGGTAGATCGGACGGTCCTCCACAAACCCGCGCACCACATGGTTCAGCAGCGGATACTGGTGGTCCGGCACACGCACGTGCAGCACGTCGCCGTACACCGGGCGCAGATCCAGAAACGGCACAAGGTCACGAGCACCCAGACCATTAGCGACGACAACCTGATCCCCGTCCAGCTCGTCCGTACTATCCACGCGCTCGTACTTGAATGTCACCCCGGCATTCGCGCAGGCATCCAGGAGCGCCTTGGTAAACAAGCGCGGCTGCACCTGGTGATCACCTGCAATCCGCACCGCACCGTTAATGGCAGGGGAGAGCGCCGGCTCAAGACCGCGCGCCTGCCGAGTGGTGACCTTCTCCACCGCCATGCCGTGCTTTTCCTGATACTCGCTCAGTTCCGCCAGGTGCGTCTTGTCCGCAACATCGCGCGCGACCACCAGCGTGCCCTCCGTGCGATAGCCCGTGGGCAAATCCGAGTACTTCGCGGTGAGCTTGATCAGATCCGGGTAGAGCGCCGCAGACGCCGCCATCAGCGGAAAGAGCGGGTCTTGCTTATAGACGACTTCAGCGGTAGGAGCGAGCATCCCACCCGCATAATGCGACGCCCCCGACACCGGTGCCGGGTCGTACACCGTGACCGCATGGCCGCGATCCGCCAACGTAAGCGCAGTGGACAGACCGATGATGCCAGCACCGACAACCGAGATATTCACAGCGATCAGGGTAGCGCTTTTGCCCGGTCCGTTTGGCCCCTTTCAAACTCCGCGACCACGCGCTCGCAATAGTCCTGGGAATTATCGGCGTGCATGATGCCGCGAACAATGGCCAACCCGTCCACGCCGGCAAGCGCCAGGTGGTACGCGTCGTCCACCGTCACGTCCCCGATGGCCACCAGCGGCACCTGGGCAGCCTCCACCAGGGGCGGGTAGCCGCCGAAGCCTAGGGGAGGCCGGCCCGAGTCCTTCGTCGGTGTGTCGCGGAAAGGCCCGCAGCCGATGTAATCGATCACGTCTTTGTACGCGTTCGCGGCCTGAACCAGCTCCATCGTGCCCGTGGTCAGGCCGATGATCGCGTCCGGGCCGAGCAGGTCGCGCGCTACCTTCACGTCCAGGTCGTCCTGGCCCACGTGCACGCCGGCGATGCCGTGGTCGCGTAGTGCTAGGGCGACGTCGACGCGGTCGTCGATAAGCACCTGCGTCTTCGGGTTCACCTCGTGGACGGCCTCGGCCACCTCGCGGGCAAGGTCGTACAGGTCGCGCGCACTAATCGGCTTCGAGCGCACCTGCACCACCCCGGCACCGCCAGCCGCGGCGGCGCGGGCGCGCTCCACAATGTCGTCACCCTGGCCGGTGACAAAATAACAGCGTAAATCGAGTTCGGGTTTGCCCATAAGCTGCGAATCCATGCACATCACCCTATGCGGATTAGATCTGCAGCGGGCCGGTACGCGTCGGATGGCCCAGCGGCTCGATGTGCACGATCGTCTCCGCGCCACCAAGCGCTGCGGCGATACCTTCCTCCACCGCATCCGCGTGATCGTGGGAGTGATCCACCGTCCAGGAGCCTGGCACCTGCATAACCAGGTTGACCAAGCGGTCGCGGCCAGCCTCCGCCGTACGCACCGACGTGAACGTCACGCCGTTGTCCTTGGCATAGGCATCCAGAAAGTTATGGACAACCTTCTGCTCATCCTCGGGCAGCGTGTGCGACAGCAGCCCCAGGATCGCACCCTTGAGCAACGTGTAGCCGGTGAACAGGATGTTCAGGCCAACTAGTAGCGCCACAATCGGGTCGAGCGGCTGCCAGCCGGTCAGCCACACCAGCGCCATGCCCACGATGACGCCCACCGTGGTCCACACGTCCGTGATCAAGTGGTGCCCGTCCGCGTTCAGAGTGGTGGAGCGGTACTTCTTACCCGCGCGGATGAGCGCGACACCCACGCCGAGGTTCAACAGCGTGGCCACGATAGAGAACGCCAGGCCGATGCCGAGCTGCTGCACCGGTACCGGGTTGATCAGGCGATCCACCGCCGTATAAATGATCACTATAGAGGCGATCAGGATGAGTGTGCCCTCCACCTGGGCGGAGAAGTACTCGGCGCGGGAGTGGCCGAAGTTGTGGTTGTCGTCCGCCGGCTTGGCTGAAAGCTTCAGCGCCCACAGGCCCACGGCGGCTGCGACGAGGTTGATCCCGGACTCCAACGCGTCCGATAAGAAACCCACAGAACCCGTCACCCACGCCGCGATTGCCTTCAGCACAATCGTGACAATGGTAGCGCCGATGGAGAGCCACATGAAGCGCTCTAAAAGTTTTTGTTCATCAACAGCTGCCCTGGTAGGGGCGGGTTCTTGGGTATTCATAGCGGGACGAATCGTAGCACTTACGTAGGCTGGTTGTCCACGTCAATGCTGTCTCATTGAAAGGAACACACCATGGGCCGTTGGGTCGTCGCAATCGCAGGTGCCGTCGTGGGCGCGCTGTTCTTCGGCTGGCTGCTGCAAATGCTCGGCGTCACCGGCATCCTTTACACCGTCGGAGTACTTATCGGGTCCGCTGTGACCTCCTCTGCCGCCGGTGCACTGATCAAGCCCGGGCGTTAACCCGGGCGCGTTGTTGTTTCCCACCAGTTAGGAACACCCCTTATGGCGCGCACACGCCGTCTCCAGTCAGACCCCTTGGTTTTCTTCTCCGCCTTGGGGTTCATCCTCATCTTCGTTGCGGGCACCATCGCGTTCGGCGATACCGCCCGCGAGTCCTACGCCGCCGTCTCTGGCTGGCTGATGGACCACTTCACGTGGCTCTACGTCGGCGGTATCTCCGCCACGCTGGTCTTTTTGATCTGCGTGTTCGTCTCCCGCTACGGCAACCTGCGGCTTGGCGACGACGACGATGAACCCGAATACTCATACCCCGTCTGGTTCGGCATGCTCTTTGCCGCCGGTATGGGCGCAACGCTGCTGTTCTGGGGTGCTGCCGAACCGCTGAACCACGCCTTCAACCCGCCACGTGGCGGCTACGAATCCATGAGCCGCGACGCCATCATCCAGGCGTTCGAGTTCACCTACTACCACTTCGGCATCCACATGTGGGTCATTTTCACGTTGCCTGGTCTGGCGGTGGGGTACTTCGTCTATAAGCGCAAAATGCCCGCGCGAATGTCCTCCATGTTCGCGCCACTGCTCGGCCGCCGCGTGTACGAAGCGCCCGGCAAACTTCTCGACGCCCTGGGCATCATCGGCACCGTCTTCGGCCTCGCCGTCTCCGTCGGCCTGGGTGTACTGCAGATTTCCGCCGGCATGAACATCCTCTGGGACGTGCCCCTGGTCACCCCGGTGCAGATCGCGATCATCTGCGGCATCACCATCGCCGCCTCCATCTCCGTGGCAACCGGCCTGGACAAGGGCGTGAAGATCCTGTCCAACCTGAATATCGCCGGCACCATCGCCCTGATGCTCTTCGTGCTGCTCACCGGCCCCACCCTGAAACTGCTCGGCCAGATCACCGAATCCTTCGGCATCTACGCCCAATCCCTGCCCGAGCTGATGTTCTGGGTCGACTCCTACAACGACAACCCCGGCTGGCACGCCACCTGGACCGCCTTCTACTGGGCATGGACCATCTGCTGGTCGCCATTCGTGGGTATGTTCTTCGCCCGCATCTCCCGCGGCCGCACCGTCCGCGAGTTCATCGGCGGCACCCTGCTGCTGCCCACCGCGTTCGACCTGATCTGGTTCTCTATCTTCGGCCGCGCAGCCATCGACATGGAAGAACACAACCCGGGCGTGCTGACCAAACCCGTGGTGGAAGACGGCGACACCCCACAGGCACTGTTCACCCTCCTTGCGGACTACCCCCTGTACACCATCACCGGCACCGTCGCCCTGATCGTGATCGTGTTCTACTTCGTCACATCCATGGACTCCGCCGCCCTGGTGATGGACATGTTCGCCTCCGGCGAGGAAAACAAATCACCCACCTACTACCGCGTCGGCTGGGTGGTCGCCGTCGGCCTGGTCACCGGCGCGTTGCTGTTTATCAACGACTCCGGCATCAACGCCCTCCAACAAGTCGTGATCATCATCGCCCTGCCGTTCTTCTTCATGTACTTCGTCATGATGTACTCCCTGATCAAGGCCATGAGCGACGACTCCGCCGCCGCCCGCAAGACCCGCTCCCGCACCTGGGAGAAGACCGACACCGCCGAGAAACTCGAAGAAGGCGAAAACAAACCCGCGCCGGGCTACGACGCGCAAGGCAACGAGGTGGAGCGCCCCGAACTCGAATACGACGCCGAGGACGACTCCTGGAAGTTCCCCGAAGGCTTCAAACTCGAGCGCGGCGACCGCGACACTATTGTCGACGAACGCCGCCAGGACTAGCGCTTGAACTAGCGCCAGGCCAAGCGCTTGATTCGCATCTTGCGGTGGGGAACTCCGGTGTCCAGGAATTCCTCACCCTCGGCCACGAGCCCGAACTGCTCGTAGTAGCCGACAAGGCCGGCCTGCGCCTCGATGACCAGGTCCCCGGGGAAACGCTCGGTGTATTCGATACCGGCGCGCACGATCTCCGGGCCGAGGCCTGAGCCGCGGTGGTCGGGATGGACCACGAAGCGCCCAAAGCGCGATCCCGTCTCAGTGGGGAAGACGCGGGCGCAGCCGGCAAGGGTGTCGTCGTCAAGCAGTGCGAGGATGTGCTTCGTCTCAGGGTTGGCGTCCTGATCATCGATCTCCGCGTACGGGCACTGCTGCTCCGCTACAAACGTATCCACCCGCAACTTGTACAACTGGTGGACCTGACGCGGCGTCATCTCATCCAGCGATAGAAACCTGATCATTCTTCGGCTCAATCCTTCCTGTCTTGCCATACGAGAGGTGGCGGTGCGCCCACTCAAACGGACCCTGCTTGCCGGCGCGCTCCAGCAGCACCGCGAGCGCCAGCGTGATCGCCCACACCAGCAGGCCAATGCCTAGCTTGCCGGTCACCGTGGTGTCCAGACCGATACCCAGAAACGCCGGGGTGCACAGCAAGATGAACAGCACCGACTGCGCCAGATACCCCGACATGGAACGCTTACCCAACGCCACGAACGCCCGCGCCCACCCCGGCACGTCGTTGTTCAGCCGGTGCGTGGCCAACGCAAGTGCCGCCAGGATGCCCGGGCCCGTGAAGTAACCCAGCGCCTGGTTCAGGATGAACAGCGGCAGCTCCCACTGTGCCGGCAGCACACCCGCGGCCGCCAGGCCCCACGGCAAGCCAATGCCGACGATGATCACCGCAGCGATAACGGTCCAGGTGATAAGGGTTTTGCGGTGCGTGGTGACGTCGATAAGCACCCGCTCCCGCGCCCACACAAACCCAATAATCGCCAGCGCCCACAACTGCAACGCCGCAACAGGCTGCATGGCCAACATGCCCAACGCCATCTGCAGGTTTGAGGAGAAATATGCCGCTGGCGTATCAAACGTGATCGTCGGATCCGGCTGTATGATCGCCTCCGAAGAATTGAAGAAAAACGCCGAGACGCCACCTAACACCCCGAACGTGGTGAACAGGCCCAGAATCGAATACGCCACAATGCGCAACGTCTTCGTCGACCACGACAACCCCCACGCCAACAAGATGCCCACCAGGCCATACGTGAGCATGATGTCGCCATAAAACAGGCCAAGCATGTGCGCCAGGCCAAACAATGCGAGCACTGCGTATCGACGAACCAACACCCGCCGCGCATCCTTCAACGGATAGTGCTTGCGGTAGAGACTGGCCGCCACCAGCCCGAAGCCGAACCCCAACAGAGTGGAGAACATCGGCAGGCCACGCACGTGGATAAACATCGCGGCGAACACGGCACTGACCTGGTCGACGATGCTGTCCGGGCGCACGCCACCGACCGACCAGCCCGCACGCGACTGATCCTCCGACCAATCATTGGTGATCCACGTCTGCGCCACATTGGCCATCGCGATGCCAAGCAGTGCGGTGCCGCGCGCCAGGTCAGGCACGATCAGGCGCTGCTTTTGGGTTTGCGCTGGGTGAGCGGGCTGCGCGGGTTGCTGAGGTTGCGCGGGTTGCTGGTTCGGGTGCGGTGCCGCATGCGAATTCATGCGGCTCAACCTACACGGCTAGCCCGACACGTGCGCTACGGCATTAGCCACGGCGACACCGCCGCCAAAATGGTGCGCGTCGAATGATCCAACACCGGATCCAAATCCGGCGCGAACAGCGGGGAGTGGTTTGCTGGGGCGCCTTCCATCTCCTTCTTGCTGCCTACGGCCCAGTAGAAGTACGGCACGCCCCAGGCCTCCGCGATGGTGGGGAAGTCCTCCGAGCCCGACAACCTGCCAAAGTTGCCCGCGCGCTTACCGAACTGTTCACGGAACACCTCCATGACCTTCTCCGTGGGTTCCTCGTGGTTACTAAACACCGGCGCGCCACCAATGACCTCGAAGGTGGGCTCCCGGTCGCAGCTCGCAATGGCGCATTCTCCTTGGACGATGTGCTTGATGTCGTCGTTAAGCTTGTCCGAAATTTCCTGCGTAAACGCGCGCGTGGACACCTTGAGCTCCACCGAATCCGGGATCGTGTTCGGCGAATCGCCGCCGTGGACCGCGCCGACCGTGACCACGCCCATCTCCTGCGGATCGATGTTTCGCGAGATGATCGTCTGCAGGCTCATGATCACCTTCGCCGCAAGCACCACCGGGTCGATGCCATGCTGCGGCATCGAGCCGTGCGAGCCGCGGCCGAAAATCGTGATCTTGGTCTGCACGCACGTGGAAAACACCGGGCCGGACAGTGCGCCGACGCCATAATCGTCGATCCACGGACCCACGTGCTGGCCCAACACCACATCCGGCTTCACGATCTTCTCCGCCAAACCCGCTTGCGCCATATCCACCGCGCCCGCGCCGGTTTCCTCACCCGGCTGGAACAGCGCGATAAACGTGCCCGACCACAGGTCCTTGTGCTGCGCCAACGCCTCCGCCGCGCCCAGCAGAGCAGTCGTGTGCATGTCGTGGCCGCACGCATGCATCCGGTTCAGCGCCGGGTCCGCCGAGTACTCCAGGCCGGTCGCCTCACTGATCGGAAGCGCGTCGAAATCCGCGCGGAAGCACACCACCGGACCCTCGCCGTTTTCCAGCACGCCGACCTTGCCCGTCTTGCCCACCGCGGTGACGGTGTAACCGATCGCGGTGAGTACCTCCTCAATGCGTTGCGAGGTAGCAAACTCCTGCATCGACAACTCCGGGTTCTGGTGGAACCACTTGTAAAGGTCTTCGCGCTTGTCGCGTGTCTTGTCGATCGTGTCCTCGAAACCAGCGAGGCGTCCAGTGAGTTTCGGTAAGTCAGCCATGCGCCTACCTTACGTGCCCTAAAGCACCCCCGGGTGGGTCTTCGTATGGTTGAATGGTGCCAATGTTGCCCAAGTGATTACTGTGGCAAAAGTTGTCTTCACGCGCCTTCGAAACACTGATAGGGGATAAGTATGCGCCGCCTCCCATCGGCCCGCACCATTGTCGCTGCCGCCGTCTCCGCCCTCGCGCTCGTCGTCACGCCTGCTCTTAGCGCAGACGCCGCGCCCGCGATGGCACAAAACGCAGCGCCCGTCGACACCGCCGACCCCAACTACATCTGGCGCACCGACATCATCTCCAAAGCCCTCGCCGGCAAACCCGGCGCCGACCGCGTCCTCCACCGCGTCCCCGGATCCTTCCACGACGCCCCCCGCGTCCCCGCCGAAGCCGACCAAGCCCGCGCACGCGGCAACGCCCTCTACGGACCCGGCACCCCGCTCTACGTCGGCAACACCCCCGGCTCCGAATTCATGTGCACCACCACCGTCGCCGGCTACAACGACCGCGGCCAAAAAGTCGCCCTCACCGCCGGCCACTGCGGCAACGTCGGAGACAAGGTCAAATCCGCCGACGCACCCCAACTCGGCACCACGGGCACAATCACGCAGGTAGACAAACAAAAAGACTTCGCCGTGATCACCCTGGACAAAAACACCGAAGTCACCCGCACCTACGACGGCATCACCGCCAACCACGTCGGCGGCGCCCCCGTCCGCCCCGGCGGCACCGTGTGCAAGAAAGGCGTCGCCTCCGGCTACACCTGCGCACCCACCTTCACCGACTGGGACACCCACAACGTCAACCACGTCTGCGCCATGCAAGGCGACTCCGGCGCCCCACTCATGGTCGGCGACCGCGTCATCGCCATGGTCAACGGCGGCACCTGGCGCGCACCATTCGACATCGCGTGCCACAGCCCGCTGCAGGGCCCGATCCACGCGCCGACCGCCTCGGCGCGCCTGGACTCGGTCCTGCCGTCCGTGAATGGCGGGTTCCGCCTCCCGTAGATCTCGTGGGCTCGGGGCGCGGGTCCGCCGGGAAAGACCGCTAGCCGCGGAGGCGGGCGGCGATCTCGTCGACCACGCGGGGGTTACCCGCGACGCACCAGGTCACGCCGCCGGCGTCGACCTTGACGCAGCTGCCGCCGACGGCCTCGACGAGCGCCTTGCCGGGCAGCCAGTCCCAGTCGGGGACGGAGTGCTGCATCCACGCACCCATCTGACCTGCGGCGATATTGGCGAGGTCGACGGAGCCGGCGCCGAGCATGCGGATCGTGGCGGCGCCTGAAACCACGCGCAGCCAGGGCTCGCGAACGGCATCATCCGACATAAAGGTGGGGTGGAGGTAGGTCACCAGGGCGCTTTCGGCGAGCGGGGCGTCCTCGAGGTCGGGCAGGGCAACGCCGTTGCGGGTGGCCACACCGTCGGCGGCGACCCAGGTGGTGTCCAGTGCAGGGCGGTGGATGGCGGAGATGGTTGGGGTGGGGGACGGGGAGTCGTCGATAAGAGCGAGCGCCGAACAGAAGTAGTCGGAGCCTTGCGAGAAGTTGTAGGTGCCGTCGACGGGGTCGATCACCCAAGTACGGCCGGTGCGGGAGGGGCGGTTGGCGCCCTCCTCGCCGATGACGCCGTCGTTGGGGCGAAGCGCCTCGAGCGCGCTGGCGACGAAACGCTCCGCGGCACGATCCGCCTCCGTGACCACGTCAGACACGGAGGTTTTGAACTCCGTGCCCAGGCCCTCGGCGCGCATGCGAAGGGCAAGGCCGCCGGCGTGTTGGACAAGCGCGGCGGCCAGTTCGGCGTCGGAGGAGGAACGGTGTGCGTTGATAAATGCTTCAGTCACGCCGCCATTATGGCGCAGTCGGCGCACCCTCGCGGGTCTCGGGGAGGTAGACGTTGGAGCCTAAGTCGCGGAACTCCTGAGCCATCTCGCGCTCGCCGGCCTTGGCGTCGGGGCCTGCACCGCCAGCACCGCCAGCGCCGCCAGCACCGCCCGAGAAGTCGAATGACGGCATGCCGAGGTCTGCGATTTGGTCGGCGAACTCGTCGCGAATGTCCTGGCTGATGCGCATCGAGCAGAACTTTGGTCCGCACATGGAGCAGAAGTGGGCGGTCTTCGCGGGCTCGGCGGGCAGGGTTTCGTCGTGGTAGGCCTGCGCGGTGTCGGGGTCGAGGGAGAGGGCGAACTGGTCGTGCCAGCGGAACTCGAAGCGTGCCTTGCTCATGGCGTCGTCCCAGTCGCGCGCGCCGGGGTGACCCTTGGCTACGTCGGCGGCGTGGGCGGCGAGTTTGTAGGTGATCACGCCAGTTTTCACGTCGTCGCGGTTGGGAAGTCCCAGGTGTTCCTTCGGGGTGACGTAGCAGAGCATGGCGGTGCCGCCGGCGGCGATGTTGGCGGCGCCGATGGCAGAGGTGATGTGGTCGTAGCCAGGGGCGATGTCGGTGACCAGGGGGCCGAGGGTGTAAAACGGCGCGCCGCCACACCACTCCTGCTCCTTCTCGTTGTTTACCTGGATCATGTTCAGGGGAACGTGGCCGGGGCCCTCGATCATGACCTGGACGTCATAGTCCCAGGCGCGCTTGCACAGCTCGCCGATGGTTTTGAGCTCGGCGAATTGGGCGGCGTCGTTGGCGTCGGCGACGGAGCCGGGGCGCAGGCCGTCGCCAAGCGAGAATGCGACGTCGTACTGGGAGAAGATCTCGCAGAGCTCGTCGAAGTTTTCGTACAGGAAGGATTCCTTGTGGTGGGCGAGGCACCAGCCAGCCATGATCGAACCGCCGCGAGAGACGATGCCGGTCACACGCTTGGAGGTCAGCGGCACGAAGGGGAGGCGTACGCCGGCGTGGACGGTCATGTAGTCCACGCCCTGCTCGCACTGCTCGATGACGGTGTCGCGGAAGATCTCCCAGGTCAGGTCCTCGGCGATGCCGTCAACCTTCTCTAGCGCCTGGTAGATGGGCACAGTGCCGATGGGCACGGGGGAGTTGCGCAGGATCCACTCGCGGGTGGCGTGGATGTCGTTGCCGGTGGATAAGTCCATGACGGTGTCGGCACCCCAGCGGGTGGCCCAGCGCAGCTTCTCCACCTCTTCGCGGATGGAGGAGGTCACGGCGGAGTTACCGATGTTGGCGTTGATCTTGGTCAGAAACGCGTTGCCGATGATCATCGGCTCGCTTTCCGGATGGTTGACGTTGTTCGGGATGATCGCGCGCCCGGCGGCAACCTCCGCGCGGACCTTCTCCACGTCGCAGTGTTCACGCAGCGCCACGAATTCCATCTCGCGGGTGATCTCGCCGCGCCGGGCGTAGGCCATCTGGGTGACACGCTTGCCCGGCTTGGCACGCAACGGTTTGCGGGAGGCGCCACGCCACTCTTCGCTGGCGGAGCCGCGGCGGACGGCAGCGCGGCCGTCGTCAAGCAAATTGCGCTCGCGGCCGACGTATTCCTCCACGTCGCCGCGGGCGGTGATCCACTCGCCGCGCAGGTTGGGCAGGCCAACTTCCGGCTCGGCCCAGGGGCCGCGGGTGCGGTAGATCTTGAACGGCTCGTTGGGGCCGGTAGGGGAGTCGTCCAGGTGGATCGCGGTTTCCGGAACCTCCAGCCCGTCCTTCAGAATCGGCGCGTATGCGTGCTTGGGGTGGATTTCCTGGGCATAAATATCGGCATGCGTTTCAGGCACGACCTTCTCCTTACTTCCTTCGCTGGTGCTAACCAGACAGGTTCGAACGGTGCTCGCGCAGGCGTAGCGCGATCTCAGCCCGATGCCTCGGGCGCCCGTGTGGGGTCGCAGCACACTCTATCCCGTCGTGGTGGCTGCGTCAGGCAGTTCGCTAGACTTCCCGGTTATGCAGCCCGAGACTCAAGCGCGGATTAAGGATCTTTCGTCCACACTTTCCACTATCGAGAAGGTGATGGACCTCGACGTGCTCCGCGAGCGCGCCCGCGAACTCGAGGCCCAAGCCGGCGACCCGTCTCTGTGGGACGATCCGGCGCACGCACAGCAGGTGACCACTGAGCTTTCCAATGTGCAGTCGCGGTTGAAGAAGGTCACGTCGTTGCGCTCGCGTATCGACGATCTGCCGGTCATGTACGAACTCGCCGAAGAAGAAGGCGACCCCTCGATGGCCGACGACGAGTTGGCGGACGTGGCAGCGCAAATCGATTCGCTTGAGGTGCAGACCATGCTCTCCGGCGAATACGACGAGCGCGAGGCCGTGGTCAACATCCGCTCTGGCGCCGGTGGCGTGGACGCGGCGGACTGGGCGGAGATGCTCATGCGTATGTACGTGCGTTGGGCGGAAAAGGCTGGCCACAAGGTGGATGTGTACGACATCTCCTACGCCGAGGAGGCCGGCATTAAGTCCGCCACGTTTGTTGTGCACGGCGATTACCTCTATGGCCAGTTGTCGGTGGAGCAGGGCGCGCACCGCCTGGTGCGTATCTCTCCGTTTGATAACCAGGGTCGTCGCCAGACTTCGTTCGCAGAGGTGGAGGTGCTGCCCGTCGTGGAGCACACCGACCACATCGACATCCCGGATTCGGACATCCGCGTGGACGTCTACCGTTCCTCCGGCCCGGGCGGGCAGAGCGTGAACACCACCGACTCCGCGGTGCGCATCACCCACATTCCGACCGGCATCGTGGTGACCTGCCAGAACGAGAAGTCCCAGATTCAGAACAAGGCCTCGGCGCTCAACGTGCTGCAGTCCAAGCTTCTGGAGAAGAAGCGCCAGGAGGAAAAGGCGGAGATGGACGCCCTCGGCGCGGGTGGTAACGCCAGCTGGGGCAACCAGATGCGCTCCTATGTTCTGCACCCGTATCAGATGGTGAAGGACCTGCGCACCGACTACGAGGTGGGCGACCCGCAGAAGGTGCTCGACGGTGACATCGACGGCTTCCTGGAGGCCGGCATCCGCTGGCGTATGGCACAGCAGCAACAAGAGTCACACCAGTAACGGGTAAGGTGTGTCGCGTGATCCGATTCGACCATGTGACCAAGACGTATCCGACGTCCACGCGCCCCGCGCTCAACGACGTCACCCTGGAGATCCCAGACGGCGAGTTCGTCTTCCTGATCGGCGCGTCCGGCTCCGGCAAATCGTCGTTCTTGCAGTTGATGATCCGCGAGGAAAACGTCACCTCCGGCGACATCTACTTCGGCGACTTCCACGTCAACGCACTGTCCGGCAAGCAGATCAACACACTGCGCCAGTCCATCGGCTACGTGTTCCAGGACTTTCGCCTGCTGCCCAACCTCAACGTCTACGACAACGTGGCGTTCGCGCTCGAGGTGATCGGCAAGCCGAAGGACCGCATTGCCAAACTCGTGCCGGAGGCGCTCGAACTTGTCGGCCTCGGCGCGAAGGCGAATCGTATGCCGCGCGAGTTGTCAGGTGGTGAGCAGCAGCGTGTTGCGATTGCGCGTGCGTTCGTCGATAAGCCAAAGCTCATGCTTTGCGACGAGCCCACGGGCAACCTCGACCCAGGCACCGCCGACGAAATCATGGCCTTGCTGGCGCGCATTAACCGCATGGGCACCACCGTGATCATGTCCACGCACAACGCGCGTGCGGTGGATGACATGCGCAAACGTGTCATCGAACTGCAGTTAGGCAAGGTCGTACGCGACGAACAAAACGGCGTCTACGGGGATGTGAGGAAGTAACCATGAATTGGAATTTCATCTTCCGCGAAGGCTTCAAAGGCCTCGGCCGCAACCTGACCATGACTATCGCACTGGTGATCACCACGGCGCTGTCGCTCGCGCTCGTCGGCACCGGCATTTTGATCTCGCAGGCCACCGCCGATACGAAGAAGCTCTACCTCGACCGCGTCGAAGTGATGGTGGAGTTGGACGAGGAGATCTCCGCGGGCGACAAGGACTGCTCCACCGACGCTTGTAAGCAGGTGCGCGACACACTGCAGGGCGACGACCGCGTCGAGCAAGTCACCTTCCGCTCCCGTGAGCAGTCCTACGAACGGTTCGTGGAACTGTTCCAGGATGCCGAGCCAGAACTCGTACGCGAAACCACCCCGGATGCGTTGCCGGCCGCGCTGCACGTGCGCCTGGAGGACCCGACCGACACCGCGCCGCTCGACGCGATTCGTGAGATGCCGCAGGTCACCGTCATTTCCGACCAGGCCGACACCGTGCGCTCCGCCGCCGGAACCCTGAACACCTTCCGCAACGCCGCCTTCGTCATCGCCGCAGCACAGGCTCTGGCTGCCGTGTTCCTGATCGCGAACATGGTGCAGTTGGCTGCGTTCAACCGCCGCGAACAGATCGGCATCATGCGCATGGTCGGCGCCTCGCGCTGGTACACCCAGGCCCCGTTCGTGCTCGAGGCCGTGATCTCCGTACTGCTCGGCGCGGTGCTGGCCACCTTCGGCGTGTGGGCCGGCAAGCAGTTCCTAGTGGACCCGCTGCTCGGCGACCTCTACGCATCCCAACTCATCGCCCGCGTCCCAGACTCCGCAGTGTGGGCCGTCATGCCACTGACCGGGCTCGTCGCCATGGTGCTCGGCGGCCTTGCAGCACAGGTGGCGCTTCGCTCCTACGTGCGGAAGTAGTACACTCGATCGCCTATGTCCAAGAAGAACAAAAAGCAGAAGCTTTCCAACACCGGCGTCCTAGCGACCAACCGGAAAGCTCGCCATGACTACACCATCTTGGACACCTGGGAATGCGGCATCGTCCTGCAAGGCACCGAGATCAAGGCGCTGCGCGAAGGCAAGGTGTCGCTGGTGGAGGCGTTTGCCACCATCGACAATGGCGAAGTCTGGCTGCGCAACATGCACATCCCCGAATACTCCAAGGGGCACTGGACCAACCACCCGCCGCGCCGCACCCGCAAACTGCTGCTGCACCGCCGCGAGATCGACTCGCTGGAAGGCAAAGTCCGCGACGGCAACCGCACCCTGATCCCGCTGTCGCTCTACCTCAAAGACGGCCGCGCCAAGGTCGAGTTGGGCCTCGGCCAGGGTAAGCAGGACTACGACAAGCGCCGCGCCATCAAGCGACGCACCGAGGACCGCGAAATCACCCGTGAGCTGGGCCGCAAGTTGAAGGGCATCAAGGCGTAGCGTTTTCAGTACGGTGGGGGCCTATGAAAAAGGCACTGATTACTGGAGCGTCCCGCGGCATCGGTCGCGCGATCGCTGAAGAACTTAACAAGGACCACCACATTTACGCGGGTGCGTCACAGGACGCGTCCGATATTGTTTCGGCGCTTCCCAGCGCGGAGCCGTTCGAGGTGGATCTCACCGACACCGAAGCCATCTTGGAGGCGGCCTCCAAGATCGAGGACCTCGACGTCCTCGTGCTGGCCGCCGGCGTGATGGAAAACGGCTCTCTTTCGGAGCTCACGGACGCATCCTGGCGCAACATGATGGAAGTCAACCTGCACGCGCCCGTGACGCTTACCCGCGCGCTGCTTCCTGCTTTACGACGATCCAACGGCCTGATCATCACCATCAACTCCGGCGCCGGCTACCACGGCATCGCTAACAACTCCGCCTACTGCGCCTCCAAGTTCGCGCTGCGCGGCTTCACCGATTCACTCGCCCAGGAGGAAGCCGGCAAGGTCCGCGTGACCTCGCTGCACCCGGGCCGCACCGACACCGACATGCTCTCCGGCGACGACGGCCTGCCCAAGATGGCCGCCACCGAAGTAGCCAAGGCAGCCCGCCTTGCTGTCGACGCCGGCCCCGACGCCGTCATCGAATTCCTCCGCGTCCGCCCAGCGTTCACGGGGTAGGTTGCCGGCTGGGGCAGGGCTTGCCGGCTGGGGCGGGCTTGCGGGCGTTGCTCAGGCTCCGGCGCGCCCAGCCCCTTGTGCTCCGGCGAGCTCGGCTCCTTGGGCTCCGGTGCGCTCGGCCCCTTGGGCTCCGGTGCGCTCGGCCCCTTGTGCTTGTGCGCCGCGTCGGGTAACGTCTCTTCTCCTACGTTTCTTCGTAGTTGAAGGGGTCGATTTGGTTTCGACTTCATCACTTAGCCAGGGGAAGCGTGCCGGTGCAGGCAGGAGACCACCGAAAGCGTCGCTGTAACTAATAAACGCAGAGAAGAACTCTCAGCGTGACTACGCCCTCGCGGCCTAATTAGAAAGGTCCAGCGACCTGCGTGTCCGTCAGGCCGGGGATGTCCCCGACCCGGTACCTGGCGTCGACTTAGGGGACTTGCCTTCCGGCCCTGTCAGTGGGGCCTTGGGAGGGACACTTTTCACTGACTGGGCCCGTCATCCGGACATGTTCGCCTGATCCGGAGGGCCGAGCAGAGATTCTGTGCGAACTGCGCACGGAGAAGCCCTGGTGCGGTGGTGAAGGACCCGGGTTCAATTCCCGGCGGCTCCACCGAGTGCAAACCCCCAGACCCCCACGGGCCTGGGGGTTTCTTCTTATTTGTCGGGGATTTGGGGTTAAGGCTCAAAAAGTGTGTCTGCTATCGGCGTGTCGCGGGGGTGGGTTAAGCGACAAAATGTGTGTCTGCTATCGGC